>NZ_CEYLVT010000080.1:0-29570 GCF_982860115.1 Moorena sp. | reverse complement strand
AGCGCGGTCTTGGGGGTTTCCCCCATGAGCGACTGCATCAAGACGGGAGCAGGGAACAGGGAAAAAATAATGTGTACCTCATGAGTCCTAGAAACGCTATAAATAGTTTCAAGTAGCTAGAAATAATTTCAAGTTAAGGTCAATAAAGCCCATGTTCAAAAATAGCTTAAGCGAAGAGCAATTCCAAGCATTAGTAGAACGGCTTTCCAAACGAAAAAATGATCTGGAAGGAAGAATCACCATTGAAACGGTTAAGGATAGTTTAAAGGAATTAGGACTATCCGGTCTACTTCGTGAAAATGATATTGATGAGGTTTGTAAACAAATGAATAGAGAATTGAGAATGCGGCAATGGACAAACTATTTCAAGTTTGCCTTAATCCTAATGATTTTGACACCACCATTAGCTGCCTTTGGAGGGTATAAACTCCGAGAAGTTATTGTGGCTAATTTTACGCAATTAGTAGGACTCACTAATGTTGAGGATTTAGAATCAAAGGAGCTGAGTATACTTGTAAAAAACATCCAAGATCCAGTTAACTCTTTGGAAACAGACAAGGATAAACTAGAGGAAATAATCCAAGACCTCAAGACTGAAAATGAAACGCTTAAAAATCTTGGTAAGCCTTACACAATATCGCAAGGTACGAGAAATTCAGGAATTACTGAACCTACAGCGACTCCAGTTCCATCCCAATCAGTTGAGCTGGAAGGTATTCTCTATGAATTGAAAAGTTGCCAAAAATCCTCCAATGTGAATTCAAGTACCCAATCCCTCAGGTGTACTCTCTTAATCACAAGTACCAAAAAAAATGTAAAATTAATTTTGTATGCCAATGTTTATCAAAAGAGAACTAGAATAATTGAACAAGGTAAAGAATATGTAGCTAAAAAAGTTGAATTTGGTACATACAGTAATAAGCGTGAGGTTAGCAATAGCTTAATTAAGGATATACCCATAGAAGCCATTATTACTTTTGATGGAGTTCCACTAGACGTCAACCAGATAGATGTCCTGCAATTGAAAACTTATTTGTTTAGTTCTTATTACCATGGTCTTATCAATCCTGAATTCCGGGATTTGTCGGTTACTCCAAAAGAATAGAAGTTATTGAATTTACAACTAGGTTATGAAACATCTTGATTCTTTCTCATAACCTCAAAAACTATGGGGGCTCTCCCAACACTGGCTACCGATAGCATGAGGGCAAGCCCGCCCCTAACGAACTAATTAACGAGCAAATATTTAGATAAGGAGTAGTTCAATCATGAGAAAAACTCAAATAGCTTACCTTTTATGGTTTACCTGTTTATTAGGTTTTTCCGGCGTCCACCGTTTTTACACTGGTAAGTACATTAGTGGAACCATCTGGTTATTTACATTTGGTTTTTTTGGACTTGGGCAACTTGTAGATTTAGCTCTGATACCAGGAATGGTTGAACATAAAAATCTTAAGTATAGCATGCTCTATGGCGGCGCAAACCAAAACAACCAGGTCACTCAGCAGGTTGTTGTCAAGGTCGCAGATGTAATTGCTCCAAGTGCCGATAACCAAAAGGTCAAGAATGACACCCAACTTATCCTTCAAGTCGCAAACGATAATGGTGGTAACATATCTGTAGCTGATTGCGTACTTGCTACAGGAAAGCCAGTTGAAGAGATCAAAGAGATGCTTAATAGTATGTGTACTCAAGAGATATTGATGGTAGATAATCATCCTGATACTGGAGCAATTATCTACAAAGTTATGTAACAAAAGCTGACTATCCTAAAGGTAAGCACTGCCAACCCTACATCTCTATGGTGGGCAGTGCATCAGACTAATTGAAAAGCTGACTATCCTAAAGGTAAGCACTGCCAAACCTACATCTACTAAAATTAATGCTGTACAAGAAAAATTAGGTTATTCAACTAACAAAATGTTCTGAATGCAGCCTCTTACCACTGTTCCCTGTTCCCTGTTCCCTGTTCCCTATTCCAGACTATTTTAAAAATATCTTATATCCTCAATTATCTCCCCCACTCTTCGCCACCTGGTAATTCAGTTAAATAATTATCTAAAACTGCTGGTAGTTCTTTAGCTGAATAGCGGTAAGCCAGACTAAGTAAACTAGTTGCAGTCAAAATGAGCTGTGGTTTATCCAACCTCTGGGAAAGTTGAGACCGCCTTAATTCTCCATTGAAAACTTCGAGACTAGCAGGAGCGATCGCTGCTTCTAGTGCTTCCTCTAATCTGGGCTGCCATTGATCCGGTTTAATATAATAGGATGTCTTATTATCTTTAAGATTTAGCTTTTTAATTTCCAGAATTAAACTGGCAATTGAAGCTGCCCAAGAATTGGTTAAACGCTGCTCTACTTGGTTTTTAATTAAGTGGATAAATAGCCTGACTAGGAAGGATTCAATATTACGCAAAATTGCCTGTTTACTCATCCCTTCTAATTCATCGACAATTGCTAAAGCATCTGCGTATCGTCCTTCTACAATGCTAGTTTTGAGGTCTATAAGTTCTTGTGTCATAGGTAAGGGAATTGTTAGGGAGTAGGGAGTAGGGAGTAGGGAGTAGGGAGCAGGCAGCAGGGAATAATTTTGATAACACTTATGTTATCAAATTTTAAATTTAAAGTAGAGGCATAAAACTAATTTGATCTCGATATTCATCCTCTATTGACGCTTCAGCAATAATTATTAATTCCTCCATAATTTGACCCATACTCATGTCCTCATTGATGATGAATATCCCTGGCACATGAAGACCTGCTGCTAGATGGTCTTTTAAATGAACAGGCATAGTTTTACGGTTATTAGTGACAAGAATAAAGCCATTATCCTCACACCAGATCAGAATATCTGGGTCAGAAGTCCCTTTGGGTGGTGTATTCGGGTCGCCAATCGCCCACACTTTTAATTGAGGATAGCGTCGCAACATCTGTGTGCGATAACTTAATGGAATATGTTCATCCAGTAGATAGTTAATTGCCATTAACTAGCCTCTATTGTTTTAGTCTGGTTTTGATAGGCAGCCTCTTTTTCAGCTTTTAACTTTCGGAGTTTTTCAATAAAAGGAGGGGGACTTTTACGCTGTTGCTCCCGCATTTGATGACTCCACGCCAACCAGTCAGCAATATAGGCGCTCACGGAAACTTGGTTGTGTAAATAGTATAAAATTGTGGCATAAACCTGTTCTAGTGTTACCGTCCTATAGCGTTCGGCAATCGCTTCTGGTGTCTGGGCACGATGGATATATTGATAGAGAATATGTTCTATCCCAATGCGTGTTCCTTTAATGCGAATATCATCGGGTGCTAAAAAATCAAAGTAATCTTCTAGTTGCATTAGTGTAATAGTTTTTAATTGAGGGAGTAGGGAGTAGGGAGTAGGGAGTAGGGAGTAGGGAGTAGGGAAAAAATATTGTGTACCTGATTAGGCTATAACCCGCTATTATATATAATACGTGGTGATAATGCGTAGGCTACTTGCCAAAATCATACCCTAATTCAACAACACCTGGTATTTGACTATGGTAATTATTGTTTTTGAAGCAAATACCGAGGATATTTTAGAATGGATACCGTAACATTCTACCAAGATACCGTCGAAAAAATTCTCAAAGACTATGCGGCTATCCCATAAAGTTATGGTGATATTAAGCAGTATGTCATTATTGATGCCGAGCGTACTCATTTCCTACTGTTTAACGAAGGATGGAAGGGCAAAAAAAGAGTCCATGGGGTTGTCACCCATGTTGAGATTCGTCAGAGCAAACTCTGGATTCATTATGATGGCATCGAAGACGGCATTACCGATGAACTAGTTGCGGCGGGTGTGCCAAAGGATCATATTGTCCTCGCGTTTCATCCTCCCCATTTACGTCAACATACCGGATATGCGATCGCATAACCCAAATCACAAATCTAGCAATTATCATAGCTATGAGGTACACAATTTCTGGATTTTAGGGAACAGGGAACAGGGAACAGGGAACAGGGAACAGGGAATAGCGATGCGCTGGATCAAGACAGGGAATCAAAGTCAAAGAAGACTGTACCTCATAACTGCGAAAAACGCTATAAACCGAGGAATAAGACAATTCTCAAAAAAGTGCGATCGCATCAGCGCTAACCAGTCAGTCCGCAACTTGATGCGATCGCATCCCATAGTTATTCAAGCAAGAAGTGAGTAGTAAGGTATGTTCATAACCCACCCATCCCATTAACAATTCCCTGTTCTTTCTTCCCTGTTCCCAGATCCACTGTTCCCTGTTCCCTACTCCCTACTCCCTACTCCCTGCTCCCTGCTCCTTGCTCCCTAAAATCCTAACCAAATTGAGATTCAAGAATAGCGATCGCATTAGCAATGCCATCTTCATCCCGAATTTGTTTGCCCAAGGCTTCAGCATTTTGCCGAATGGTCTGGTTTGTCGTCACTTCGCTGAGAGCAGTAGCCAGCTTCTCGGGAGTCAATGTCTTTTGCGGAATCGGTTTACTGCCGACACCAAGGGCATGAACACGCTCGCCCCAAAAGGGTTGGTCTCCAAAAAAGGGACAAATGATAGTCGGACGACCTGCCCGTAAGCCAGCAGCGCTAGTGCCAGCCCCACCATGATGCACCACTGCCGCCATACGGGGGAAAAGCCAATCGTGGGGAGCGCTGTCAATTTTTAAAATGCTGTCTGGCAAGTCATCTACAGCCAAGCCACCCCAACCGGTAGCAATAATCCCCCGCACCTTCGCTTGCTGTAACCCTTCAATCACAATTTCCGTCAGCCGCTGGGGATCTCGTCCAGCCATACTGCCAAAACCCACATAAACCGGAGGATTGCCAGCATCCAGGAAATCCTGTAATTCAGCCGGTGGTTGCCATGTATCTTGTTGCTCTAGAAACCAGTAGCCTGTTGCCACCACACTCTCAGGCCAGTCCGTAGCTTCATCGGACACAAACTTACTGTAACAATATAAAACCGGAATCTGTTCACCCGTCGTGGTACGCAGAATATTAAAATTGCCGGGTTGGGGTGGCAAATCATGGTCAGCTCGCCACTCTTTAACAGGTTTGCCTGCTGAAAACTCCATTAATCGATTAACGAAGTGATAGGTCAGTCTGTTATACCAGCCCCCTAAAGGCCATTTCGGGAAGCCCATGTGAGGAAATTCAGCAGTAGGCACCAGCATCGGCAAGGGAACCGCCATGATCACGGGAATGCCCAATTTTTCGGCGAAATGAGGGCCCCCATAGGTTTTGGGGTGGAAGATGATCAGATCCGGGTTGGCTTCTTGTGCGGAATTCCAACTATCCTTAAGCATCATTCGTTGCATGGGAGCAACTTGTTTAGATAACTTACGAGTGAGTTTGATGGTTTCCCAGAGGTTGGTCGTATTTTCCATGGCATCCCGACCTTGATCTGAATTGATCAGCTTCATCATCTCATCGTTCATATAGCCATAAGTTAAGCCATGCTCCCTGATGAATAATTCAAAACTGGCACTAGTACAGACTGTGACGGTATGTCCTGCTGCTTTTAAACCTTTGCCCAATGCCACATAGGGCTGGACATCGCCACGGGAACCTAGTGTTTGGATAAATACGTGCATAGGTCAGAGACTTCTTTGCTGAAGTTGGGAACAGGAAACAGCGGATCTGGGAATAAGGTTACCTGAATCAATTGTAATAATTTTTGTTCCCTGTTCCCTACTCCCTCCTGCTCCGTCTTTCCTGTTACCTTTTCCGTCTTCTCTTTACCATACCCACTGGACAACGCTCGATGTGCTCCTTGATCACCCAAGTTGGTTCACCGTAAATGATGTAACGGCCATCATAGGGTTCTTGACACATGGAGTCGAGAGTTTTACAAGTGACATTATCGCCGTCGCTGGTACAGACAAAGTTTTGGAGGTGTTGTTTCGCCAGTTCCAAAGCGTCAATCACCACATTTTGCCGAATCAATTTCCGGGTCATGGACAAGGTTGGAGCTGATACATAGCCCTTAGGGTCGGCCTCAGCTTCGGAACGATATTGTTGGCACACAACTTCAGTCATAGGCAATCCATCACCATCGCAAAGTGCCATGCGCCGGTGCCTGGTATTGAAGACAATGGGCTGCTCGTGGATGTCACTGTCTTGGCTCTCAGAGATGGTGCGAATAGAAACTGCTGCGTTGACAACACCGAGGTCTTCCAATTTATTTTTGTCAACCGGTCCGGCGTTTCCGGTAACTGCAATAGAGACCATCGCCCGACTATTTTTCAAAGCACCAGCAGCCATTTGTCGAGCTGTGGTTTCTGTATAAACATCGCCTTTTTTGACCCCAAGCATCTTGCGCTTAGCATCGCTATCATAGGTAGAAAATCCACCGTAGGTGTAGGAGCCATAGAGGGGAATGTTGACGATTGTGGAAATAATCATGCCACTGGTCAGAGACTCCGCTGTGACAACATTAAGCTCCCGTGCCTTAATTTCTTTCAAAAAGCTTTCAGCTTTTTCATTCATCAGAGGAGTGTAATCAATGGACATATAATCTACTGTAGTGCAACCATTGTCCATGTACAGTAACCCTCGTAAGCAGGTTTGAGCTGAGTCGCTGGTATCGGCCATTGCTAGTTGGACACCAAGCACAAAGGGTAAAATTAGCGAGAGCAGTACCATCAAAACTTTATTTTTTCGCATTTTTGATTGTCTTTCTCCAAACGATAGATGAATTAACTTTGATTACACTATCAATGATTGGGTTGTATCAGCTGGTCTTTATTTAAATTTAATGGTTTTGACAGCAAGGGAGTAGGGAGTAGGGAGTAGGGAGTAGGGGTAGAGGGTTTGACGTTTTTTTATAACTGAATAATATTTAATTTAAATGCACAACTAAATGCACAAAAGGTTTAACAAGAATAATCCGATATTCCGATCAAAAACGTTATTCCAATTCCATTTTCTTGACCAGACTGCTGGGAAGCTCTGGTAGGTTACCCATCACCCGCCGCAGATCACCCCAAACGCTCAACTGATAGCGTTGATACGGTCTGGTGCATGGGCGTTTTTGTGCCGCGCCTGCACCACTCTCCTGTGATATTAGTCTTCATCCACCATCTCTAAAATCTGATTATATAGGGCTAGAGACACTCTAAACTCTGAGGTGGCAATTAAGGCATCCATCAAAGGCTTGACGGCAACGATTAGATTTTGATGTTTCGCCTCAACCAAAATACCCAGCAATCCAGTAATCCTCAACCCCAGACGATCGGCTTCTGCTCGACCACGACGCTCATCAATTAATAGCAAGTCAGCATTCAATTCTAGGGCAAGAGCAATTGCCTCAGATTCTCCAGGATCTAAACTCACCTCATTCTGAAGATGTTCAACGACCTCAGAGTTAACCACTTGCCTGACTTCAAGCCAGGAAGCAGATTGAACTTCGAGAGTGCCAGGAACAGGAGGATCAATGTCTGCAAGTTCACGATACACCGCTTCAGGAATAATGACTTGATTATAAAGTTGAGGCAGAAGCTGCAAGTATTGAATCGCTGCCAAATTTGTAATTGCCGATGTATCGCTAATAACAATCACAACCGTCCTAACTCCCGCAAATTTTTCAAGTCAAGTTCAAAGTCTTCAACATCGTAGGAGTAAAGCGGAATTTTGCGCTGCTTAAGAAATTGGCGAAACTCGTTGGGTTCCATGTGGGCCAGTCGGCTGGCATAGTTTAGTGTTAGGCGACCTGTTTGGAACAAGTGTGATGCAATTTCCTGGCGAAACTCACTTGGGGTAAGCTGAGATGCTTGTAGGATTGCGTCTGAAATAACGATACTCATCACAGAATTGTTTGATAAATCGTATTTTTAATGATAGCTCAAAAACGTTCTGGGTAGTGGTAAAGATGTAATCTTTACCACTACCGAATACTCCAAACCTGACAATTAATTAATAAAAACTTGCCAACTGTTGCAAAAACTCTTGATGTTCATTACTGGCCAACCCAGCTTGCAAAGTTGCCATCACCTCCAGCATATCTTCCGCCAAAAGTGCCGAAACTGCTAACCATAATCCCGGAAAAACTTGGCTGCGGATAATCCCTTCTTCATCAGCTACAAGAGAAACATAGTCTCCCTCTTGCCAAGAAAACCAATCAAAACGCTGGTCAATTACCTGCCAAACCAGATATTCTTTTACTCCATTGCGACGATAGACTCGTTTTTTATCCCGGAGGTCAATAGAAGCAGTACTTGCTGCAATTTCTGCGACTAGTTCTGGTGCTCCGTCAATATAACCATCATCGTCCAGGCGACTTTGGCCACCACAATTGCTATCAATTAATAAAACCACATCAGGTTGGGGTTCATTATCAAGATCGAGGCGCACTGTAGGGCTGGCAACTGTTAAGGATTTTCTCCAAGAATGTTGCACTATCTACAAAGATGTGTTAGACTTTAAACATAGATTCAGTTTCATTAGAGATACTTTGCGACTTACATTAAAGCCGAAAACCAAGGGTTTAAGGGTTGCGTTTTTTGTCAATAGTGGAATCAAATTTATGCGCTAAGCCGGGCATAGTCCGGGTTTAGCCTTGGGAGATACCCCCTGGCTGGCAAAATCCAGCTTGCATTAGTGAGCCAAAATCTGATTTGTAGATTTTGGTAGCTAAAAAGTATCGGTTATCACCTAATCTTAGACCAGGAGTTGCTATTTTATAGTTGCCCAACCAAACGAATAAATTAGCATGGGGCTCAGCGTGGGATTCAAACCGTAAGGGGGATCCCATATAAACAATTCCTTCAATTAGTTCTGCTTTTTTGAGATGGGGCATGGCTTGATAACGCCGCTCAAATTCTCCACGAGATAGCAGATATCCATTTTCTAGGACTGGAATAGTTTTCTGTCTGTTAGTGATGGGAGCGCTCATAACTTTTCTACTGTTTCCTAATGGGTTTGTACTAAAGTTATTAGTTATTAGTTATAGCAGTTTTCAATTGGGTGAGGTACATTTTTTTAGGGAGCCTCGGATAAGACGAGTCGTTGATCCAAGAATCAATTATATGTACATACACTTATTTAAGTAAATAAAAAAAGAGGGGCTTGTGATCACGAGTCTGTGGCCAATTAGGCGATGGAAACCGTTTCAGTCAGCCGCTCCAATAGATTGTGCCACGGACCGACACCCAGCTTCTCAATCACCTCTGTTTGAGCTTGTTCCCAGAGGGGAATAGCTTGGGTCAGGTTTTCCTGGCCTTTTGCCGTTAGTGCCACCAATCGTGTCCGCCGATCCTCTCCAGGATTAATTTCAATTAGTCCCTGCTTTTCTAAGGGCTTGAGATTGCGGGTCAAGGTGGTCCGATCCATCGCTAGTGTTTGAGCAAGTTTGTTGATGGTGGAGGATTTAGCCCCCGTCATCACAGCCAAGATGGAAAACTGGGTTGCGCGTAAACCGCTAGGCCGCAACTTATCGTCAAAGATTTGGGTGACGACACGGGTGGCTTTGCGTAGGTTAAAGCAGGTACACTGCTCTAGGTTAAGTTGAGTTGTGGATAACTGCATATTGAAAGTATATACACATATTTGTAATTTGTCAAGGGTGAGCCTTAGGCACCATTGGCTTAGTTAAAACCATAGCAAAGGGAATCGGGAATCGGGAGTCGGGGTAAGCATAGGCTTACCTTTTGTCAGTCAACCAGATTCTCCAACTCCCTTTTAGGCTTGATTTGGGCTTAATTTATGCTAAAGTCCCAATAATACAAATTAACAAGAAACAATGTTTAGGAGTAAATCAAATGACGGATTACTATGTAGCAGCATACTTTTATGATTCTCAACGCAAGTATGAAGAGGATAATCCATCACTTATGTGGCAAAATCCTGGTAAGCGAAACTGGACTTGGTCTATAGACAAGGGGTATCATGATTGGTTTCCGTCATATACGGAACTGAGTGGTCAGTTGCTTGATAGTTTTTTTGTAGAAACAGAATTGACTAGAACCGAATTAGAGGAAAGGTGCAGAAAATCTATTTTTAAAAAGCATCAAGACAAGCCAAGCTATAAATTGTTTGACTATTCTGCAGCTACAAGTGCTTTGAATCCCTATGAGTATCCCATACATTTCAAGAAAGACGAGGGCAATCAGACTATTAAAAAGATGGTCATATTCGGTGACAGTCTTTCTGATACAGGAAATCTCAAGCACTGGGTTAAATTAATGCCCGAATATCCCTATTGGTATGGCAGGTTCACGAATGGACTAACATGGAGTGAATATCTGTCTAAAGAAACAGGAATTACTATGTTCAACTGGGCTTATGGTGGAGCAAAGTCTGATTTAATCAATGATTTTACTTCTGACGAGATTCTGAATTATATAAAATCCGGGGGACGCAATGTTATTACTGGAAGTATGACTACAACCATAAATCGTTATCTTGATAATGGATGGCTGAGTGGGAAAAAGATTGATTTAACAGCAGCAGAAGAGACAGCTTATACCCTGTGGATTGGAGCCAATGACTATCTTGAGAAATTCGATAGTGAAGAAACACTCTTTAATTTAATAGAATATCCTAACGATATAGGAGGCTATGAAAAAGTTTCAGACCGAGCGACTGATAACATAATCGAAAATATCAAAAAACTAAATGACAAAGGGGCAAAATATTTTATCATCCCAAACCTACCCAATGTAGGTAAAACCCCCACAATAGCAACTGTAAGCTATGATTTCAGTAAAGGTTCGGTGAAAACAAGAGAAGATCTTTCTGCTGCTATAACAAACATAGTCAATGTTCACAATAATAAGCTAAAAATTAAGATAGATTCTCTGACAGAAGAACGAGGAAAATATTTGGAGATAGTATACATAGATCTATTTTCTAATTTCGACGCACTCCTAGAGAGTAATAATCCCTTCACAGGAGATTATTTTGACCCAAAGTTCGAGAATGAGTATTACGATATCCAATCTACAGGAAGTAGTGCGATACAAATACCTAAACAGTGTTTCCAAGGAGGTTATCTTGCCGAAGGAATAACAAATTCAGACTGGAGAGCCTACGCCTCGAATAATACAAGTAAAAGAACAGACGGGTCTTTTAACTTTCTATCGACATTTTGGGATAATGTACACCCAACATCATACGGTCATTCCTTGATTGCATATTCTTTTCAGTATTGCATGAAAGAGGCTGGACTAATAAGTAGCTCTCTCCCTAACCTGGAAGACTATCGAGATAGAAATCTACACCTCGATTAATTCAAGTTTATTGAGAACTGGAGTTTAGACTAAAAGGAATAAACAGGACTTACGCAGAGAATCCATGGGTAGGGTGGGCAAAACTTTTACACACTACAGCTAGCGTTAAATTGAGGTGCGTAAGTCCTAATAAAAAAGAGGTTACCTCTTGGTTTCATAAGATGAGAGGTGTTGACTTGAACTATCATCTTCGATAACTATATTTAATTAATTGCTCATTAAACTGTGAACAGCTAACGCCTCGAATAATTTGGAATAAGGTTCACTCCAATTTACAAAAGTACTTCCAAGCACGTTGATTTCTACGATTGAGTAATGAAAAAGTTTAGGTTTCCTGTTACTTGTTACCTTTGTTATTTATGCGATCGCTAACCCTGATTGATAAGATAGAATAGGCTTATCAGCTCAAGTAACAATTTTTCCAATGGTTCAGCAGCTAACTCCCACCACCGATGACATTTTTTATCCCGAAAGTGACGGTAAGCCCTTGGCGGACAATACCCTTCAATTTGAACTAATTACCACCATTAAGTTTGGCCTGGAAGCCCAATTTAAAGATGACTCGAATGTGTTTATCGCCGGGGATTTGTTGTGGTATCCAGTACAAGGACAACCAAAAATCAACCAAGCACCGGATGTCATGGTGGTTATCGGTAGACCGAAAGGGCATCGGCCTTCTTACAAAACCTGGGTTGAAGATAACCTTAATCCCCAGGTGACCTTTGAAATAGCCTCACACACCAACACTATCAAGGAACTAGAAGAGGATAAACTCAAGTTTTACCAGACCCATGGAGTAGAAGAGTACTATCTCTATGACCCAAATCGAACAAAACTAAAAGGCTGGTTGCGTTCATCAGAAACCTTAAAACCCATCCCCCAGATGCTTGGTTGGGTTAGTCCGCGTTTAGGAATTACCTTTGACTTAGTAGACTCGGAATTGGTACTGTATTCTCCTAGTGGTGAGCCTTTTGCTACTTATCTGGAAATTGTTGAGCAGAGAGATATCGCTCAACAACAAAGAGATATCGCTCAACAACAGGTAGAACTCGAAAGGTTGGAAAAAGCACAAGCTCAGGAAGCTTTAGAGCAACAAAGGCTGGAAAAAGCACAAGCTCAGGAAGCTTTGGAGCTGGAACGAAGTCGCATGAAAGCCTTACTGGAACAATTACAAGCGAAAGGGATAAATCCAGAGGATTTTGAACTATAAATCTAAGTTATCAGCTATAAGTAGTCAGCTATCAGCTTAAAGCTGACTACTTATAGCACTCGAACTAAAGGTTAAGACATATTTCTGCTCCCTGTTCCCTGTTCCCTATTCCCTATTCCCTATTCCCTGTTCCCTGCTCCCTGCTCCCTGCTCCCTGCTCCCTTTAAACCAGATGCAAACTAACCCCATCGGTCTGAGAATTAAGCAATAACAACTGAGCCGGTAGAGCCTGTTTAGTCTCACTATTCCAGATAGCCAAACGGGCTTCTAAGGATGACTTCAGCTCCTGAGTCGTTCCAGTTAAATATAGCGCTTCTAAATTAACCGCTTCTACGCCATCAACGGCCTGAATTAATGCTGTTACTTCTGCGGCTGTTACCCCTTGACCAAAGGTACGCTGTTCAAAGGCAAAAGCAGACACTAATAGTGTGTTAACTTCAGATAAAACCAGATCGCTGCGATAACGAGAATCCACCCATATCCCGGCTTGAAGATTAAAGTAAAGGGCTTCATAACTATCAATTTCAACCTTAGAGGCTACCGCCAGACGGCGCTGCTGAGATGGGTCACGAGCCGCATTAATTCCATTGACCAGATTAGTATATAATATGGAATCAGGGCTGACTTGATTGCCATTACGGTCTGCAATGGTAAGGTGAATCAAGGGTAGGTTTTGGCCAATCTCTAAAGTAGCTACCTTGGCTTTACCAATACCAGCAAAGCTACGGGTAAATGTCTCAAAATCTTGCACTGAGACAATGCGCTCCATGGGCAAAATATTAACAGGCGCTTGAGACCGAGCTTGGTCACGGGTTTCTGGAGAAGCTGCTCCGATGGCGGCTAGGGGATTACTAACCTCTACAATTCCCAAGGGTCTGGTTTGCAGAACAGTAAGACTACCAGCCCCTACTTCCCCATCCAAGCCGATACCACTGCGATAGGTGGCGGTAATATTTTCATCTCCTGTGGGTAGACGAGCACCGCTTTGTCCATCCCCAAAGGTAATGTTAGTGTTGCCATTATCATCAATACGGACAATGTAGGCTTGGCGGCGGTCGTCTAAACCGTAAAGCGATCGCACTTCTTCCCACAGTATATTATTGACCCTTACCTCCAAAGTGGTTTCACTACCGCTAGAGGTAGCAGCAGAAATGTAGGTTAAGGGAGGCTTCTGGAGTACAAACTTCTGATTTCCTAAGGTTCCATCACCACTACCAAGCACTTCATCCACCACTGTTTCACCATGAGTAGCCTGAGCAACATTAGCATTAATGGTTACTGTGGTACGGTCGTAACGGTTTTGGAGTGACTGAGTCAGGGTCAGAGTAGAGCGTTGTTGGTTGCTAGAGATAGAGCTAGAGATAGATTTAATCACAACTACCTCATTAATGGTTTGCTCATCGACCGTAGTGGTTTGAGTAACTTGACTTAGATCCTTCTTACCACTGACAACAAGTGTTTTTCCGGTCTCTAGCCCTTCTATCAATTGCTCCAGCTCAATTTGGTCACCTTCAAGGGGAAGATTTTCTTGAATTGCTGGCTCAAACAGCGCTAACTGTTCACTTTGAGCGAAAACCACTGTTTCACGGAAGCGCTCTGAGCCAAAGTCGGCCAGATGCTGATTTGAATCCAATTCAAGGCGAGTGATTTTTCCACTCTGTAGGAAATCATCCCGTGCTACAGTAGTTACCTGATTAATGTTGTATAGTTGTTTGCGGCTTGAGTGCATCAGCACTATCCAACTGCGTACTAATATATTGGAGTAAGTAGCATCAAGATCAATATGGTTGTTTTGAATGGTAAAACCAGGCCATTCTGTTGCCACTAAGCCAGTAAATTTGGAGCCAGCTAGAATCGTGTTGTTTTGATAGGATATAATACACCGAATATCATTACTGGTGAACCCCGAGTTGATCAGCATCCAGTTATTCTCAGGAATTTGGGGTTCCTCGTAGCGAAATACACCCCTGTTTGTGCCTGCCAACAGATAGTGGGGATTATTACTGGTATCAGCAACTAGGGAATAGATGACGATATCGATTACTTCTATTTCCCCTACTGTTTTAGTAGGCAAACCTGTATTAACGGCTTGCCAGTTATTCCCATTATCACTGGAGCGAAACACCCCTTGGTTTGTGCCAGCAAATAGGTAAGTGGTGCCATCGCGCTCATAGGTAACCAAGGAATAGACTACTGTATTAATAACTTCTGTTCTTGTTTCCCCTGTGGTTATTGTGAGAGTAGGCAAGTTTGTATTCACTACTTCCCAGCTATCCCCATTATTAGTGGAGCGAAACACTCCCTGGTCTGTGCCAGCAAACAGGTAATCTACATTATTGATTACGGCAGTGATTAGGGAATAGACAACAGTACTAGTTAAGCCAGTATTGGTATCGGTATTTGGCAAACCGGTATTCACCGGTATCCAGCTTTTGCCGCCATCTCTAGAGCGAAAGACTCCATCTTCAGTTCCGGCCAGGATAGTTTGTTCAGAGAAAGACGATTCGGAAGAGGAAGAGTAATAGGAAGAGTAAGTAAATAGCGATCGCACAACCGTATTGGGCAAGCTGGTATTCACAGGAGTCCAACTTTCCGAACCCTCTGCTGTGGCGGGAATGTGATGTTCAACAATAGTCAGAGACCCAGTCCCAATGGTTACCCAGCTTTCCCCGCCATCAGTGGAGCGAAACACATTACCACCAGTGGCTCCAGCAAACAGATGGCCTTGAGCGTTAATCGTCAGGGCATGAATATCTGTATTAGTCAATCCTTGGTTAATGGGAATCCATTCCTGACCACCATCGGTAGAGTAAAAAATACCCTTATGAGTGCCAGCAAAAACCACATCTTGCCAGGTAGCCAAAGCTCGGATATCAGCATTTTTCAATAGACCTGTAGACACGGAATTCCAATTGTTTCCGCGATCGGTAGAGTAAAAAATACCACCTGCGATCGCACTATACTTACGCTTGGTATCATCTGGTAACTCTTTCCAATCGGGAGCATTGCTACCAAATAGGTTAATTTGCTGTCGAAAGGCAAAGACTTGGGGGGATTCGATGCTGGGTTGGTCCGATGCTGGGGACCACGTAACTTTGGTGTAACCGTCTTGAGTATTGGGTTCAACGGTTTGTAAGGTCAGAAAATGACCTTGATTGGATGCTGCTGCAGACGGGTCGATCAGTATCAGTAAGTTACCAGGTTGGAGTTGGGTATTGATGCCTTCTAGGAATAGTTCGGTAGTGTTACTACTAATTGACTGGGTTTGTGTGACCAAAGGTCGATAAGGTGTCAGGGCATTCCATTGTGCTCTCGCTTCAATCTGCTCAATGGTTTCAAAAGTCTGAGGTAGTTCCCCTTGTCCTGGAACACTTTGAACTTTGGTTCCTTTGGGAACTGTAGCAACGCTAGTCGTACCAGGGGTATCGTCAACGGTGAAGGCGAGGAAAGTACTAGCCGCAACACCGGGATTAAGCTCGTAGCCGATAGTGCGAGTTAATTCCAGAACCGACAGCCGTTCAGTAGCTGTGTTGAGATACCCTTCATTAGCAATCCGTTCTTGGTAGAAGCTAAGTACATCAACAACAGTAGCTAAGCTATCCAGAAATGCGATCGCAGGGTCATCTCGGTGGCTAGTATTGAGAGTAGCCAGAGGTCGGTCACCTTGGTCTGAGTCATTTGGGCTAGCGGTTTCAGTACGCAGACCTGCTAGCATCCGTTGGAAGCTGGTGCCATGGGTGCTAACTCGATAGGCTAATGTGGTTAGGCCAGGGGAATTGTAGTGAGATGTCATATTAATCACAAACCCCCTTGTAAATAAAACTGACTTCTGCCATTTTCAGGAGTATCGGGGTTATTATCCAAACGAGCGACAGCTAATGGCTCAATCAAGATTTGACCTGCTGCCAATTCCCCTCGATCCGGTTGTCCCCACTCACGAAAGCGCGTTGGTTCAACCCAGTCAACCCCAGGCACTTCCATGGCTTGGTTAACAATTTGGCTAAGATAGACCGGTTGACCGAAGGTAAAATTGTCGGGATGGAAGAAACCCCGTTGACCAACCGCTAAGTCTGTGTTGCTGAAGGTTTCCATAAGCGATCGCTTCACACTGCTCTGGAAATAGTTAGGCAAGACATGTACTGTCAAAGCAATATCGAGATTAACAAAATAGGGAGCCTGGATTTCGAGATCATGACCCATTAACCGATAGGGAGCCATAAAAGCCAGTAGCTCTTCCCTAAATTGGGTATCAATCGGTCTACCACTATACCGATCCACAACAATAAATACGGTATACCAACTCCCTGTCCAACGTAACTGAGCTGCTGCTTTTTGCACTTCTGGATGACGCTGGATAGTAGTAGCGTAGTCCGATTCAGTCACGCAGCGTTCAGGGGTTCGGAAGGCTTGGGGAGCGTATAACCGTGCTTGCTCAATCGGTTCCGGGTCAATTCCCCCTTGAGCTGCGATGGGATTCCGTACTCCAATCACCTGTTTGACCAATTCACCATAGGCTTCACTAGTGACTGGTTCCAGATGAGCGATCGCATCAAGTCCCACATTACCCACCAAACCATTACCAATCCGGTAGTTGGTCATCAGCTGGGAATCTGGACTAGGTTGCTTGCCTTGAACACTATCACCAAAGCGCAGATAGGCAGTGCCATCACTCTCCATTTCCACTACAAAATCCGCAGCAAATCGGTCACTATTCAATAGGTCACGATGCACCAACCAGGTTTCACCAGTATCGGATTGTAAACTGATCTGAGGCACTGCGGAACGGGGGTCTTGAACAAGCGTTGTTGCCACCGCTTCCAGAATTGCTTGCTGGTGGTTATAAGGCACACTGTGGGTTAGACCTGTGCGAGACAACTTGGGACGATAACGACCAATGGTTGGGATAGTGGGCAGTTGCTCTGTCCCC
Source organism: Moorena sp. (assembly GCF_982860115.1). Taxonomy (NCBI): domain Bacteria; kingdom Bacillati; phylum Cyanobacteriota; class Cyanophyceae; order Coleofasciculales; family Coleofasciculaceae; genus Moorena; species Moorena sp. The sequence goes on along the minus strand of NZ_CEYLVT010000080.1, from coordinate 12,207 downwards.
TCCTTAGGATAAGGCTCCCCATGGTCAGCCAAAACAATATTTCCCCGAGCCACCGTGATATCTGTGATTGGGCCAGTGCTACTCAGAGTTGCTAGCCATAGTTGGTAAGGCAGAGCATCCTGGGGGTGCCATTCAATCTCAGTAATCAACACTGGCTGATCAGTTGGGGGATGATGAAATTGACCACCAAGGGGGTCTTCTGTGGGAGTTACCTTAGTTAACCGTACTGGATGACGGTGTTGGGGATTAGCCCCAGCCGTTAAGCCAGTGTTTGGGTCTCTTACCTCTTCAAAGATCAACACATCCCCTGGTTGCAAAGCCAGATGTCCAATTAATGTTGCTTTAGTCTCTTGCTTCGACAAAAACCATTCCCTTGCTCCCCAGGTATAAAATTTAATCTCATTGTGGGCAGCAAATAGTTCCTGGGGATGTAGGGTTTGAAAGGTTTTTGCCCCTTGAGCCAAGACCTCACTCTTAGCAGAGGAATCAGGATCGATTACCGACCCTTGACCAGAAACATGGGTTAGTAGAAGAGTTCCTTTTGCTAGCAGCACCTGATCAGTATTTACTGCTACCTGCACCCAGACTCTAGCATTGCAGCCCTCGTGCAACACGTAATCTACCAGCCTGCCGTGGCGGCGTACAGACGTGCGGCGGCGAGCGGTACCAAGGTAGGCTTCAGTAGCTACAGCATCCTGATAGTAACTGAGGTAGTCACCAGAGTAGGCCAATACTTCCACCAGCGCAATCCCTAAATCCGCAGGATTTCGCTCTAGCCATTGAGGCATCACTTCCGACAAGCGGTTGAGCATTAATTGCCGAAAGCTGCTATAGTCTTTAGCTAAGTAATCTATCTCCGGTACCAACAGGGTTTCTATATCACTTGAAGGTACTGGTTGCGGGTCAAAGGTAACTTGGTCTGGGCGTTTGAAGGAAAAATTAAGCCGCTCAAAAAACGGATCTACATTGCTAATATTAAGCAGTTGTAGGGTATAGGTAGATAAATCACTAACCTGGGACTTAGTAGGAGCTTTGTATTCCACCAACAGCGTCAGCACATTCCCACTAGGTGGTTGGATTTCCAGGAGCCTAACATCAGTAGTTGAAACCGCCGTACCTCTAGTGATGCGAATATTTCTAGAGGTCAGGTTTGAGAGCGCGTCCTGGGTTGCTTGTGCGGAAGCTGGTACAAAATGAAGCTTTAGGGCCCACTTATTCGGTTCATTCGGTGTCTGTTGTGATTCCACCTGAATGTAATCCAGCCCGATCTGTTTAGTTTGACGACTAAGAGCAATCCGGCGTTGGTATCGGAACATGTGTTCAGCTGTTACCAAGTCTGTCATCATCACAACCCTCGCTCAAACTCAGTTACCTGACGCTGTTGATTACGCCGAATCACATACTGGACTGTGACTCGCAACTTAGTATCTTCACTCTCTACTTGCACCCTCTCGACTTGAATTAACTCCCCTAACCACTGCTGCAACGACCCTTGAACCAGAAACTGAACCGCAGTACTCAGTTCCTCACTATTCGGAGAAAAGACCAGCTGCATCAGACTGCAGCCCAAAGTCGGGCGGTTGACCCGTTCTCCTGGGGAGGTAAACAGTAATTGTTCCATCAGCTGGGGGATGTGTTCTTCAGAGGTAGCCTCTGCTGTCCGTCTCCGCCCATCGATTTGGAAAGGATAGCCAATTTCCATTGCTACATAGATAGCTCTGCTCATTCACTATAGCCTGCTCGCTCAGTGAATTTATCTGGCTTCCCAGGTTGGGTTGAGTTGAGTTGAAGATAGTGAAACCAAACCCTGGTAAGGGTTTGCTTGGGTTTTGTTACTCCTCCAGAGCTCCCTTACGGAAAATCAAGGATTCTAGGAGTTTTCTCGGTCAATAAACCTCCCAAATCCAGGGATATTGCGATCGCTTAAATCCGTTAACCCTCAGGGGGTGACAAGCTAATTGAAAATATTACAGGGGTGTTTGTTAATGGGGTTAGGTTAATGGTAAAATTGCCCTTGCGGGATGGATTGATTAAAACTATCATTGACGAAGTCTGGTGAAAATCGCTTCAATTGCTGGGAAATACAAATGACACCGATGCGCTCATTTTCCCCAATACCTAAAACCATTAACCGTGCCACCTATCTAGGTTTGAGCTTTGTTGTCACCCCGTGAGGGCAAAGTTTAAACAACTGCAATGGGCGTAGCCCATTCTCTTTTTTTCGCAAATTCCAAATTGCGTTTCCAACCCAGTTCAATCTGATCGCACATATACTCAGCCATCTCTAGTCCTCTTTTACGCATCTGCTCGTTGAGGACTGCTTCTGTAAACAAATTCTCATCAATAATCTCATGGTGTTGATTAACAAGACCGCCCGGTTCCACACCAGAATGAATGTCGCCCATATACTCCAATTGAATTCCTGTCTCTTCGGCAAATTTCCTGGCAATGGCAGCCGTTTTGCCAAAGAGGAGGTGAGCAAAGAATTCTAGAGGTGCGATCAGACTGTAGCGCAATAGGGGATCTTGTGCTTCATGGGCTAATGCTGCAATGCCATACATGAAGGCACGGTCTAGCTTTCTCTCATCACCATAAATGAAGTCAAGCCCCTCCGAAAATTTCATGGTTCGGTTCAAATCTAGTTTTTGCAGGTCTCGTAGATACCACTCCCAGTGCGTACCATCCTGTCGGCAATGATTGTTAATTAACCTTTTGAGTTCGTCTGTGGCTGCCTCGGAGGAGGGATAGGGAAAAATCAGTTTGTTTAAGTCCATAAAACCCATCACAAACGCGGATATGTGAGGTAGCCACAAACTGAGGCGATCGCGAGCACTAATTGAATCGTCATCTAGCCACAGAATAAACGGGTTCTGTTTTGCTTGATTTGTGCGCTTGCGAATATACCCTAATACTTCTTTCATTTTGTCTTGAACTCTCAGTGAATTTAAGTTCGATGCATTTGCGAAGGCTGACCATTTCCGTAGGGTGGCCTTTTAGCCAAGGTCAATCGCAATGCCACTGTTGTATTAGTAGTCAATTTTAGAACAGTATCGGAATAGTTGTTGATGACTGCGATTAGTTCGATGGGTACCCAATTGCACTCTTCTATTAGTAGTCAATTTTTCTAGGACAGTATCGGAATAGTTATTTATTACTGGGATTAGTTCAATGGGTACCCAATTGCACTCTTCTATTAGTAGTCAATTTTTCTAGGACAGTATCGGAATAGTTATTTATTACTGCGATTAGTAAGATGCGTTCGCGAACAACCAAACAACTTTCAACCAAACAACTTTCAACCAAACAACTCACATTCCCTTTGAGCGAGGGATTTATTATCAAAAACAGGACAAGGCGAAGAAGCCGAATAAGTATTGGCTGAAATTGACAGAAACTCAGGTATTTTGGCTATGCTTATTGAGTCTTTCCAGTCAACCTGGTTACAATGTGATTTGTAACCAGGTTGATTTTACCATAATTTCACAATAAAGCCTACGCCATAAGACAGGTTGTTTTTAAAAACACGCAATATCTAGGACTCTGTACCCAGTAATACTATTGTTTTCTACCACCCAAAGCCAAGATTTACAGGACTTTTGGACTGATGCAAGCACATTCGTACAGGGGAACTTCAGTATAGCCGATACGCTAAAGGTAGCTCCAGACGGTAGTGTTGCCAAAATGGGGTTGGTCATATAGTATTACATGGTGATTGCTTTTTGGATAGATTAATGTTAAGTGAATTACAGAAGCAAAGATTACCAAGATTGTTTGCAATGTATGACGCAGACAATAACGGTTTCATTGAGTCAGCCGATTTTGACCAGTTCCTAAAAAGCTACTCGGAGTTTCGCAGTTGGGCACCGGGCTCACCCCAGTACGATTCCATTCAATCGAAGTTCACGTCTCGTTGGAATAGTATGCAAAAGTTTGCAGACACTAATGGTGACAACAAAATCTCTTTGGATGAATGGCTGGTATATATGGACAATATACTCAATGACCCAGAAGCTTATGAGGCGGAACTACATGGCATTGCAGCTTTGGCCTTTAGCGTATTTGATGTTGATGGGAACGAGCAACTTGATTTAGAGGAATACAAACAGTATTTTCGAGTCCATAACCTTGATGAAAATTCTGCTAAGGAGGTATTCAAACGGCTCAATTTCAACGATGATGACTACATTTCTAAAGAAAAACATATGGAGCTGATCGATCAGTTCTTCCGTAGTGATGATTCTGAAGCACCTGGTAATTTGCTCTTTATTAAAGCAATATAAAACATTACAAGGTTTGGGTTACAGAGATTGTCCTGATTGAAGACTATGTTGGAGTCATGACTCAATACGATTATGTGGTGATTGGTGCCGGATCAGCGGGTAGTGTCGTCGCTAATCGTCTTACAGAAAACCCCCGATACCCGCCCCGTCTCTTTAGAGCGGGGATGAAGGGTCGCAGCGGTCTTTAGCCGCCGTGAAAAAGATTTGATTTTTAGTTGACAGTTTTCGCTAAGTATGTTAGCGTAACAATCTAACAGAATAGGTCGAGTTCTGATGATCATAATAGAGTTTAAAGCATACGGGAAACCCTTTCAATATCAAGCAATAGACGAAGCGATTCGGACGGTTAAATTCATCCGTAATAGCTGCATTCGTTTATGGATAGACAATAAACGAACAGGTAAATACGACCTTAGTAAGTATTGCAAGATACTAGCTAAGGAATTCCTTTTTGCTAACGAACTAAACTCTACTGCTCGACAAGCTGCGGCTGAAAGAGCATGGTCATCAATCTCTCGCTTCTTTGAAAACTGTAAAAAAAAGGTACCAGGAAAGAAAGGTTTTCCCCGCTTTCAAAAACACTGTAGATCGGTTGAATATAAGCAATCAGGATGGAAGTTGTCCCCTGATAAAAAATCAATTACTTTCAGTGACAAGAAAGGGATCGGGAAGCTAAAACTCAAAGGTACATGGGACTTGTGGCGCTTCGACAATAAGCAAATCAAACGGGTTCGGATAGTCAAAAGGGCTGACGGGTACTATGTTCAGTTTTGCGTCTCTGTCGATGTGAACGAACAACTAACACCGAGCCACTCAACTATTGGATTAGATGTAGGGCTGAAAGAGTTCTACACTGATTCTCTTGGAAATACTGAGCCTAATCCCCGTTTTTATAGAACGGAAGAGAAGCGCTTAAAGTTTTATCAACGTCGGGTTTCCCGAAAAAAGAAAGGCTCATCCAATCGGAAAAAAGCGGTTAATAAATTAGGCAGACAGCACCTTAAAATAAGTAGGCAACGTGAAGAGCATGCCAAGAGACTGGCACGCTGCGTAATCCGGTCTAACGATCTGGTCGCCTATGAAGATTTAAGAGTGAAGAATCTGGTTAAAAATCACTGCTTGGCTAAATCTATTAATGACGCGGGTTGGTATCAATTTAGAAAATGGCTAGAGCACTTTGGCCGTAAGTTCAACAGAGTGACCGTCGCTGTAAACCCTGCCTACACAAGCCAAAATTGCTCAGAATGCGGAGATGTAGTAAAGAAGTCGCTATCAACTAGGACTCACGTCTGCCAATGTGGTTGCAAATTAGATCGAGACCACAACGCCGCAATCAACATTCTCAATAAAGCCTTGGGTACGGTGGGGCACACCGGAACCTGGATCATAGATCCGTTCGCGTAGCGTCGGGTCTCCCGAAACGCTTCAGGAGAATCGACCTCTACTCTTTCTGGTTCCGGCCTGACTGAGCAAGTTGGCTCGTTGAATGAAGAATCCCCGCGTCTTTAGACCGGGGAGTGTCAACCTACTTCAAGAAATCGGAGAATCAGCAGCGGGGAGCTTCGGAGTTTCACGGAGTATCAGGACCACTTGATATCACCGATCCACTTGCTCCGAGCACAGTGTCGAAATGCTTTGTCGAAGCTGCCATCTCAAAGGGCTATGGGTACAATCCCGATTTCAATGGTAAGCAGCAGGAGGGCGCAGGACTTTACCAACTGACCGTCAAAGATGGCAAACGTCAAAGTACGGCAGTGGCGTTCTTGCATCCGATTCTCTCTCGCCCCAATTTAAGCATTAAAACAGGAGCATTGGTTACTCGTATACTGTTTGAGGGAAGGCGTGCAGTTGGGGTCGCCTATATTGAAAATGGGACAGAGCATCACGTTAAGGTAAACCAAGAAGTGATTCTCAGTGCTGGAGCGTTCGATTCCCCCAAGCTATTGATGCTTTCTGGGATTGGTCCAGCAGAACACCTACGGGGGTTAGGCATTCCTGTGGTGCTCGATCTACCGGGTGTCGGTAAGAACCTCCATGATCACCCCCTTGTCTTTGTAGGCTACCAAGCCACTCAGGAACTGCCCATTTCACCAACTAGCAATATTGGGGAAGCTGGATTGTTCCTGCATACTCAGAGCAATTTAGAGGTTGCACCCAACCTACAGTTTATCTATACTTTGCTCATACCTAACAATCCTGACTTTGCCTACAAAGGTCCAGGATTTAGTATTAAAGTCATAAACAACCACCCTCAGAGTCGCGGTAGTGTCAGGTTGAGTACGCCCTCCCCCAATAAAGCACCCCTGATCCGGGTGAACTATCTCCAGGATGAATCCGATCTGAAAGTGTTAGTTGAAGGCATTAAAATTGCCCGTCAGCTCGCCCATTTCGAGGGATTTGATCAGTTTCGAGGTAAGGAAGTCGCCCCAAGTGCCGAGGTATCTAGCGACGAAGCAATTCAAGCCTACATCCGACAAATCTGCGCTCCGACATACCACCCCGTCGGCACGTGCAAAATGGGAACTGACCCGATGGCAGTTGTTGACTCCCAACTCAGGGTACATGGAATTGATGGATTGCGAGTCGTAGATGCCTCGATTATGCCAGTCATCACCACGGGAAACACTAATGCGCCGACGATTATGATTGCCGAAAAGGCAGCGGATTTGATTAAGACTTTGAAGAATTAGCAGCGGTAACCTGGAGTGTTGACTATAATATAGCCTTTTCATTTTTAAATAACAGCTGGCGTTGCTGAATTTAAGTTCGATGCGATCGCGTAGCGGCTCGTACCGAGCATCGCGAAGGGTGACCATTCCCGTAGCGTGGCCCAAAGGCCAATCGATTAGTCCGTCAAGAAACAACCAAACAACTTTCAATCAAACAACCTTGGCCTATTGGCCACGCTACGCGAACAACCGAACAACTTTCAACTAAACAACTTTGGCCTATTGGCCACGCTACGCGAACAACCAAACCAAGACATATTACATTCCCTTCACCCGACCTGGCATCGGGATAACAGTAACTGGAGTACCCGTAGGTACACAAGTTGCCTGAGAATCTTGCAACAGCACTGGCATTCCCATCACCTTAACTCGCACTGAACCAGTAATCCAGGATGCCATCAAGCAAGGGCCAACATTGGCCGGTGGAGGAGGATTAGCACAACCAGCCACCACATAGGTGGGAGCTTGGGTAAGCACTGGTTGACCCATTACCTTGACCCGGGGATTGGGAACCATCGCTTGGACTTGTCCGCCATGAGCACACAAGATTTTGTTAGCAACAGATAACACAAAACCAGGCATTAAATTACCTCCAATGCACCATTATTAATATTCACGCTAGCTGGTGAAAGTTTAACATTAGCAGCACCATTACTCAGTTCAATTCCCGAAGGAGCTAGCTTTACTGTTGCTGGAGAGTTACTAAGTTCGATTCCTGATGACGAGAGTTTAGCCGCTGCTGGAGAGTTATTAATCTCTACCCCTGATGACGAGAGTTTTATCACTGCTGGACTTTTACTTAACTGAATACTATCTTTCGCTAACTTACCGGTAGAGGAGCTATTTTTTAAATCAATACTGTCTTTAGTTAGCTTAATTTCCACCGCATCTTCTTTGATTTGAATATTATCCACAGCGAGGGTAACCGTAGAGGCATCATTGCTTAACTCTATGGTTTCTGCTGTTAACTTCGCGATGGTTTTGCTATTGTTATTGATTTCAATCCCATTATCATCAAACACTAAAGTCAGGGGGTTAGATACCACTGGTTTAGCTACTTCAATGGTCAACCCTTTGGTAGTACCAAAATTACTGAGAGTAAAGGTAATGCCATCAGTTTTAAAGACTTGCACTTTCTCTGGGTCAAGCACTTTGGCATTTGCCGGTAGCTCACCCTTGGCCCAGAAGCAACCAGTCCAAATCGGGTAATCGGGATCGCCTCCCTCAAATTCCACCCAGACATTTGCTCCCACTGGCGGAATCGCAAAAAAGCCCACATCAGCTCCAGCATAGGGAACACAAGGCATTGCCCAGCTTTGGCGACCGTCCCCTAATACTGCTGGTACACTCACCTGTATCCGACCAAGGTACATCAGGTCTTTATTCCCAGTTACTGTGCCACGATACTTGCCAAAAAATTCTTTCATGGTACTACTGCTAACGTTGTCGAACCCAATCCTTCACGGGTGAGTACGAATTGCTGCTTATATTGTCCGCTTTGGAGCTGATGAGTCACACTTTTAACATAATAAAACCCATCATACTGGTTGCCTACCCCTCGCACACCCACAAGAGCACCAGCTTGGAGAATACCGTTGTACTCTAGAGCATTCAGGGTTCCTTCTGCTACCACTACGTCATCTAAGGATGTATCGGTTATCCCTTGAGCAAACGCCTTAGCTTGAGATTCACTCAACCCCTGGATGGGTTTGGGAACCACTGTCCGAACTTGAGACTGTTTCAAGGCTGAGGTTTGGGCTAGGGGGAAAAGCTTACTAGAAGAAACGTCTAGGGATTTGACTTTGTTGGTATCCCGGTCTTGCACTTGTCCAGACACGGTAGTAGCAGCAAGGGCATTGTACTCGAAACTGATCGATTCCACATTAGTATTCGAGCCCATATTCACGGAAAGGGCAGACTGGGGTAATCCCAAGCGTTTCGGCGGTCCCCAATAGGCCGTGTTAGTTCCAGGTGCTGGTCCTGGAGTAATGTAGAAGACATAGCCATGACGCCGTGCCATTTTCAGAAGGTAGTCCAAGTCAGTGCCATGCTGGACAGGGATGCGCTCCGTCGGTAAGGGGGGTTTGTCGGTCAGTGGCGGAATGACTTGGGGGATAAGACCATATTTGGCATAGCTAGCGATAATTTTATTAGCAATAATCGTTTCGTTCTGGGCTGGGTGCTCAACAATCTTTTCTTCCAGGTCCATCATCACGCTGACATCTTCCCCAGTCACCACGATGCTAGATTCCCCAGGATTATTACTGGGCAAGAGCTGCTGGTGAGTAATCACCCCATCCATCAACACCTGAGGCTTACCGTTGAAGATCACCATCAGAATCACTCGGTTGAAGGGTTTGAGCTCTCCACTTTTTAGCACAGGATAATCCCGCTCGACCAAGCTGGCACTGCGACCAGCTCGAAAGCGCAGTTGAAAGCCAGAACGCTCTTGGGCAGAATGGGTAACTTCAACATTAGCTAGGGATTCGATTAGCACCGAAGACGCTGGCTTCGGCACTGTTGAACCAATTAGTACCGTGAGTTGAATGCCTAGTTTTACCATATCTCTACAACTGCGGCTGGGGAACTCTTAAGACTTTGCCTGGTTCTGCGGTGAGGTCAAAGGGATTCATGGTATTGTTGGCATCGCACACTTGCCAAAACTGTTCTGGATCACCAAGATTGCTGTCGGTAATTAGATCTAAGCGATCGCCTTCTGTGACGGTGACTTCTACAAGTAAGGACAAGGTTTCTCCCTGAGGTAAAAAGCGGCGACGCTTGTAGGAAATTACTCGATTATCGGAGCTGGTGAAGGTTGCTGTTTCTAGATTGTAGTAACGGCTATTGGCTTGGAACATAGCGTGAAAATTTACAATTTAAATGCATAATAGCTTAGGATTTCCCAATGAATTGAAAAAAAATACAGTTTTTCACATAACCCAGTATTTTTGTCAAGTAGTTCATTTGTTATGCCAATTTGACCTGCTCCCTGTAGCGCGGTAGCAGGTCAAAGTTGCAGAACAACATATAAACTCTATACTATCAGAGCGGGCTAAAACCAATGAGGGGGCTATAGCTTTACTAAAAATGCTCTGCATAAGTGACCTGCTCCCATTCCGACTATCTATTGCTGTGGGAAAATCTTAATGTCTACATCATCAGGGCCACGGTTTAGAATAGTGATATCTGAAGATGGAGGCTGACAGATTTCATGGATAGCCTTCCAACCTCCTAATTGATAACCACCGCAGCCTAAAACAAAAACCCTTGAGCCTTCCTTACCCATGTCTACAAGCTCGAACTCAACTGTGGTATCTTGATTAAGATTTACCTCCTGATAATCTTGAGCATTTACGGTCAACCAATGGCAGTCATCTTGAGCATAAGCATGACCAACTTGTAAACTCAAGACCGCGACCAGGGCAAACACTATGGCCAACATGGCTTGCATAATACGTTTCATTTGTCTTTCCTTTTCCGTAATTGTCAGTTGTATTCGACAGGAGTTAGGTGGGTTAATCAGTCTATTAATCGAGACTGATTTAACCGGTATTGGAAAAAAACTAATCCTACTAAGTGATTCAGTAACTTGGCTCCCATTGGCTAATTGCTTTTCCCTTATAGGCGGTAAAAGTCTCAGCTGACGTGGGAGCCACTGTTAACTAGAGGTGGATTTGTTTTTCCTCTAGGAGGTTACTACTAACTTGCCGGAGTGTCAACAAACTATGAATTTATTTAAAGGCCAAAAATTAATAAAAAAATAGGAACTAATTATCTAATCCTAAGCTATCAGCTATCAGCTATCAGCTTTCAGCCATCAGCTTTCAGCTTATGCGCTTCGCGCAATCGGTGCTTTTGAATAAAATAAGCTAATGGCTGACCGCTGACCGCTGACCGCTGACCGCTGTTCGCGCAGCGTGCGCTTCGCGCATATGCTTATCTCAAAGCAATGGAATACTTCCTGCTGCTCCCTTAGCAATACTGCTGACATTCTTAAGACTTTCCATAGTTGCCATCAGTTCTTTGCTAACTTGGTGAGCCATAAACAGAGCACCACCGAGGCTAGCCAGCTTCAGATCTTTGTAGCTGAGGACTTCTAGAGTAAGGCTAACATCAGCCCGAATCGGGTTAAGATTAACATCATAAGCCAGTTCTTCAATACTCATACTCTCTACCCGAACCGGTAGAATCCGATTACCGCCCCAGATAAACAGAGTTAGAGGAGCTTCCATCGCCACAATTTCCAGAGTTCCCGCTTTCGACATCGCGCTATTGGTCAAGACTGACAAGGTTTTGGGATACATTAGCATTTCCAGAGTTGCGATTTGGGGATGAATGCCCAAGGTAACCGCCATGGTATCCGCCTGCTCTAACCGGTCAGTGGCATCGATGGCCATTTTTAGACTAATGCTCTCTTTCGGAGGACCACTAATTCGTTTCGCTTCAGTAGTGTCTAGGTCAGATTTACCCTGTGCAGACAAATCCGCTCCTGCTGTCCGGGGCGTAAGCGATCGCGTCATCGTCTCCGGATTGTACTGGAAAAGAATCACACTAGCTAGGGGGTTAGCAGGGTCTAGAGCGACTATTGCCCCTCTCAACAAACGAGGGGAAAGAGGAGATGTAGCCATGAAATCCTTGTGGTTAATAAACTGCTGAGCTCAAGTCTGTTTGAATAATTATTATTCAGCTAACTCATCAATTGTTAATTGTTAATTTTTGATTGTCAATGGTTAAAGTCAATATAGCAAGGGAGCAGGGAGCAGGGAGCAGGGAACAGGGAACAGGGAATAGGGAATAGCAATGCGCTGCATCAAGAGGTGTGACCCGTGGCGAATTTAATTCTTAATGGTAAGAGCGCAGCTAACTTCGACTTACTCGTAGATGTTTCATTGCGCCATACCTCTATAAATAGCCTGAGCAATTTCCTTACCCATGTCTGTGGGATTGTGGGTTTTAGTTAAGTTTAAATTCACCGGTACAGTGGGAATCTTGGTAGTATTTTGCCAATTTTTAGGTAATCCCTTCACCTTAAGCAAACGGGATAATTCTGCTTCCACCGCTGCTTGTAAGCGTACCCGTTCTAGTCTATTCAGGTCAATTCCTTCTATGCTTAGCTCTGGGATTTTAATGGTAATGTTCATCAAGGGAGTAGGGAGTAGGGAGTAGGGAGTAGGGAGTAGGGAGTAGGGAGTAGGGAG
>NZ_CEYLVT010000079.1:0-29619 GCF_982860115.1 Moorena sp. | reverse complement strand
CACCCCACACCCCACACCCCACACCCCACACCCTGTTCCCTGTTCCCTTTGCCATATGTTGCCCACAATCACTCCAACCACTATTGATCTAGCTCCTGGAACTCAATTGCGGTTTCCAGGAACTTGGGAAGACTATGAGCAGCTTTTGGTAAAGCTTGGTGACCGGGCTAGTATTCGCATGCGATTTCGAGATAATCAGATTTTGCTCATGGCTCCTTTTCCTGAACATGGTAACCAAGCTGATATATTGGCTGACTTAGTTAAAGCACTGCTACAACATCAAGGAAGAGATTGGCAGGGCTTTGATCCGATTACCCTTCGGAAAGCTGGGATGCCTGGAGTGGAGCCAGATGCTTGTTTCTACATCGAAAATTATCAAGCAATTTTAGGAAAGCGAAGACTAGACTTGAGCCAAGATCCACCTCCAGACCTCGCCCTAGAAATTGACCTGACTTCCATTACTGATATTAACGACTACATTCCCCTAGCTGTTCCAGAAGTTTGGATTTACAAAGCCGACACAATTCATATCTATCGATTTGAAAGCGATCGCTATTTAGAGGTTCAAACCAGCCACATTTTTCCAAATTTCCCGGTCAAAGAGACAATTCCCCAATACATTAATAGGGCTTGGCAGTTTGGTTCTAGTGTGGCTTTGCGAGAATTTGTTGGAATTCTTGGAGAATAAGGGAATTTATACCAAATCCTGTTCCCATAACCCCCTTATCCAAACAGCTATAGATTGATCGAATAAAACGATTTAGTCGATTTTTTATAAAGGGGGTGTGGCAAGCGGATTTGGTATTAGAAGTAGCAAATCTCTGATAAATAGTCTGCTCGTATCGTTTAGTATGGCGACGATGTGAGGCCACAAATTATAAATTTTCTGTGGAATAATGTCCACAATGTTGACAGTAAAATTGTCGGCGAGGAATTTTCAAGTATGTGGCTTTACCTGAGATGGGTAAATCGCGAATCAAGATAGGTCTATTTTGATGGTTTTTATCAGTATATTTATGATAATCTTGAAAAGAAATTTTAGGATTTAAACAGCATAAATTAAGATAGACATAATCGTCTACATAACGACAGATTTCTACCGTAACCTTGGGTAAATTTATCAGAGTATCTAGATGAATATTCATGAACTGATTACCCAAAAAATGTAATAAATATTACGTTATATACCAAAAACCCAAGAGACCCTTTTAACGTTAGCCATTCAAGGAAAAAAAGTTACATGTCAATGCTAAAAAGTACTTTAATCAAAGTATCAGGGAGCCGCTTCATTCAAAATTTATTGAAAAAAAATGTGAGTATTTCACAATACTTAATGGGAATAGGCTCTGGTGCCGGAGTCTTATCCAGTGGTGAACAAGCTATATTTCATGTTCTCAAAAATAGACTAAAACCACCATATTGCATTTTTGATGTTGGTTCAAATAAAGGGCAATTCCTTAAGCTCATTCTTGAGAATATTGCAGTCGATGACTTATCAATTTACTGCTTTGAACCTGGTCACGAAACTTTTAAAATTCTTATTGATTCTTCCAAAGAAGATAAACGCATTAAACTGAATAATATTGGTATAGGTAAAGAAAAAGGTGAGGCAGTATTACACTATGATAATGTCGGTTCAGGTCTTGCCTCTCTTACAAAAAGAAAGCTGGAACACTTTAGTATCGATTTTAGCAAAGCAGAAAATATAGAAATCAATACGATTGATAACTACTGTTCAGAAAATGGGATAAGCCACATTAATCTATTAAAGATTGATATTGAAGGGCATGAACTCGATGCACTCGCTGGCGCAAAAAAAATGTTTGCAGCCAAGTGTATCGACATCGTTACTTTTGAATTTGGTGGATGCAATATAGACACACGAACATTTTTCCAAGACTTTTGGTATTTTTTTAGTGAAATCAATTTTAAAATCTTTAGGATTACTCCTTCAGGATACTTGTATCCTATCGGATCATACCAAGAAATTGATGAGCAATTTAGGACAACGAACTTTATAGCCGTATCAAATGCCTAACTCTGTGCTGAACTGGAAGCTCAGTCTTAAGCGACATTGCTTTAGTTTATCTATTTCCTTCGTGCCAGGGAGCTTTGTCTTTAAGCCCTCTACTTAGTAGGTGGGCGTAATTAAGTGTAAACTATAAAAGTAGTTAAAAAAATACAGAACGGATAATGCCAGCTCAATTAAAAATCCGTCTAAGTGAGTTATAAATCCAAGAGTTATTAGAGTTAAAACATGATAGTAATTGTCCAAAAAGAACTAGAAAAAGAGTAGAAGTTATCTGCTTGAATGCTAAAGGATGGACCTAGCAGGGCGACAAAGGGGATTGAAAACTAGACAGGGCAAGCTCAATAGCACGTTTGCCCTGATTGTAATGGAAAATCCAACGACGATTAATTTACAAAAGTTCAGACAAATTTTGTTGGCACAATTGCTGTAGTCTGTGAAAGCTACCCTACCAGTGTTAGGGAAGATGCATGAACTTAAAGAAAAGCTTCGATTAATCTTTGAGTCAACGCAAAATTGGGCTTTGGGTTTATTAAAATTAGCAGATTGGTTGTCAGTAGCATACCGGTATTTTCCTAAAAGTAAAAAGACGATCATTAGGTGGATAGGTGAAATGATTGCTTGTTTTGATAACCGGACGACAAATGCTGTCATCCAGAGTAAACGTATCTAATTTGGTATAAATAGTAACAGACCAAACAATGATTAACTCAATTTTTCGTGAAATTCGAATAAATCCCATCCTAAAGCAGTTTTTTTTGTTCACAGTTAACATTCCGCTGACTTCAAACAAGAATCAAATTTAGATTACGTACGAAATAATAATGTAGAGTAATCTCAAATCTACCAAGGATAACACAGCCAAGAATTGAGAATAAGTTTAGCTTATTGAGAATAAACAGGGTAATTCTAGATTTTTGATACTATTGTTTACTTTTTAACTGTAAATATTGATAAAAATTTAGATGCGTTTACCCTGAAGTTTATGTTATTCTTCATTAGCTAATGACTGGCTATTATTCTATGCCTCTAAATTCTACCAAAATTAGAACAATTCATTTCTACTTTAGATACTAACTCGAATGAAACTACGAGCTACAATCATTAAACTTCATTGGCTGCTAAGGCAGTTCGGATTAGACCCGCGCCTTTTTCTGCTTTCCTTGCGCGCTATCTTATGGTTTTTGAGGGATTGGTGGCGGTTTCGCAAGGGCTATTTTGGCAAATTAACGCTGATGCCCTGCTTACACGACCGGTTCCAGGAAGGCGGGAGTACCAAGAGTGAGTATTTCTGGCAGGACCTCTTGGTAGCGCGATGGATTTTTGAGGCTAAGCCGCAGCGGCATGTGGATGTCGGCTCGCGTTTAGACGGCTTTGTTGCTCATGTGGCCAGTTTTCGTGAAATTGAAGTGTTCGATGTGCGCCCCATCACTACCCATATTTCAGGGGTTGTCTTCAAACAGGCAGACTTAATGCAGCCGGTGGCAACGGATTCTGCGGGCGAGTGTTGTGACTCCCTCTCCTGTTTACATGCACTCGAACACTTCGGGCTAGGTCGCTATGGGGATCCTATTGATCCAAAAGGGTATGAGCGGGGTATTGCCAATATGGCGCACCTCCTCAAACCAGGTGGGCGATTTTACCTTTCTACCCCGATCGGGCAGGAACGTGTGGAATTCAATGCCAATCATGTTTTTGAACCAGGCACGATAATTCGTTGCGCTGAGGCTAATAGGTTGCAGTTGCAGGAACTAACAATTATCGGTAGAGGTGGCGCGGTGAGCCAAGTGCAACCAAATAAGCAAACTCTAATGGAACTGGCACAAGCTGATTATAACCTTGGTATTTTCACTTTTATCAAAACCAGTCAATAATTAAAAATTAAAATTATCATGTTCACGAAAAATATAAACGAACTCAACCGCCAAGCCTGGCACTAAATAGGGGAGCAGGTCAATTTTGTAATAACACTTGAACTACAAACCCTCGAACTATAGTGTTTTCAGGGCTTCAGTAGCAGTTATCAGTCATTTTAGTACATTTGTTATGCAAATTTGACATGCTCCCCCAAATAATCAAACGAGCCAGCATGGACACGAGGTATATGCTAAAGATTTTAAAAGCCTCTATTCCCTAACAGTCTAACTTATCTGGGGCATAATTTTTCGCCACTGTACCCTGATTCCCTATTCCCTGCTCCCTATCGTTTATTACAGCGATCTTTCCAAGAAGATGGAAGCCCATTATCCCAACTGGCAAATTACCCGAGATTTAAACCCCATATTCTCTGAAATTTTTGAAGCTTGGATTGAGCGAAACTCTTTAACGCTATGAAATTGTGTAATACAAAGCCCAAATTGATTGTTCAACTAATGGGTGGTCTTGGGAATCAGATGTTTCAATATGCTACTGCTCGTTCTATTGCAGAACGAAATGATATGCAGTTGGTGCTTGACACCTGGTCTGGATTCGTGAGGGATTTTCAATACAACCGGCATTATGAACTTGGTGCTTTCCCCATTAATGCACGAGAAGCTACACAGATAGAACGACTGCCATTTTGGATTGATCGTTTCTCTAGCAAGCTTAGAAAAGTTACGCCTAGGGAAATAAATAAACATTGGTACGGTGTATTTATTAATGAGACTCAAAACGAGTTTTTGCCAAAAATTTTTGAGCATCAAAGTGAGGCATCTTGCTGGATGATAGGGTATTGGCAGAGTGGGAAATATTTCGCCGAGCATGAATCATTGATTAAGCAAGAACTGTCACCACCCATTCCTTCTGACCCACATTTCTTTGAACTTGGTAACAGGATACGGAGTGTCAATTCTGTCGCACTAGGGCTGCGGTTGTATGAGGAAATTAAAAACCCAGCAATAAATGTAGCTAATCCTCACATAAAGTTAGTTGAATCAATCAATCAGGCAATTTCAGCCATGACTGATAAGCAGCCATCCTGCCATTTTTTCATCTTCTGCACCCATAGATCGCCTGTTCTAGACCAATTGGACTTGAAAGGTGATGTGACTTTTGTCACTGGCGATGATGGCTATGAAGGAACCCTGCAAACATTTTGGCTGCTGACGCAGTGTCGCCATCATATCATCACGAATAGCTCCTATTACTGGTGGGGTACATGGCTTAGCAGTAATCATTATGCTCCCGAGGAACAAGTGGTGTTTGCAGCTAACAAGTTTGTTAACAAAGATTCTATTTTGCCGCAGTGGAATCTATTTTGATGTAAGCATTCAGCCTGGTTGACTGACAAAACATTTCAGATCGACTACTCAATAAGCTGCGTAGCAGCTTACCCTGTGCCCTATTCCCTATTCCCTTTACTCATCAATTATAGATTTACATTTAAAATAAAAACCCGATAGTAATTGTGACAAAACTGAAAAAACTTATTCCTAATTTCCGATCGCCAGCCTATCGTCTGGTCGAGGAAACAGCCCGGAAAAACTGGTGGCTGATTGGGATTAACCTGGTTACTAATCTAATCAGTGCCGTCCTAGAGGGCAGCACCCTAGGTGTTATTTATCTAGCCATTGGTTACCTAACCGGGACTGATGACCCTGGAACAGACACAGCAACTAATCCAAGAATAGCTCAAACCCTTGCTAAGATTCTGCCTTTGCCACCAGAGCAAATGTTTTTAGTATTAATCTTTGGGGCAGTGGTGCTGCAAATTGGCTTAAGTGTCAGTAACTATATCAATAAGGTATCGGCAGCTTACCTATCGGCCAAAGCACAGCCCTATGTGACGGGGAAAGTGTTTGAACGGATTATGACCTTTAGCTATGGCTGTGTCAGCCGCTATAAGGTCGGTGACCTAGTATTTTTTGCCAATGATGCAGCTTTGGCAGTGGATCTGCAGATCACATACTTCAACGGTCTGTTGATGGGTCTGTCATTCTCCTTAGTTTACCTGGTTATTATCGTGCGCCTATCCCCAATGTTGGCAGGGGCGGCAACAGTACTGATTCTGGCGGTGTCTTATGTGCAGTACAAGCTAATTCCCCGATTAAGACGAGTGGTAAAGCGGGTGACGGCAAGCCAGGTCGAGTCGGTTAAGTATATTACTCAGAGCATCCAAGCCTTGAGGTTGTTGCATACCTTTGGTACCCAGCCACATACACTAACGGGGGCAAATCAGCTATTAGGTAAAATCGAGAAACAACTAAAAAAGCGGGCAGTGGTCTTTTTCCTGCCGGAGCCAATTTTAGAGACCTTGCCTATGGTAGCTCTGGGAATTTTGGCGGGTTCCGCAGTACTATTTGAAGGGGGTACGGCGACAATCCTACCCCTGTTGTTGACCTTTTTGCTGGCCTTGCAACGGTTATCGGGGCGGTTGAAAGGAACTTCAACCGCGATTACATTTCTTGTGGATAACAGCGCCCGGATGGTACGGTTAGAGACGATTTTAGACCAGCGGGATAAGGTATTTGAGCACTCGGGCACGGAGCCGTTTACTGGGCTAAGGGAAGATATTGAGTTTAAGTCTGTCAGCCTTTCCTATAGTAACGATGATAATTTTGCCCTCAAGAATCTCACCTTTACTCTGCCTCGAAAGAAAGTAACTGCCTTAGTCGGGGAGTCGGGGGCAGGTAAGTCTTCGATTGTGGATTTGTTCATCGGGCTGTATCAACCAACGGCAGGACATATTCTAGTCAATGGCCGTCCTCTAGCAGACTATCGCTTGGAAGATTGGCGACGGGATATTGGGGTGGTCAGTCAAGATACGTTTATTTTTAATGACAGTATTTTAGAGAATTTGCGTTACGGTCGTCCGTCAGCAACCTTAGATGAGGTGGTGGAAGCCGCTAAAGCAGCCCAAGCCCACACCTTTATTTTAGCGTTGCCTGATGGATACGAAACGGTGGTGGGTGAGCGGGGCTATAAACTCTCGGGTGGACAGCGGCAACGATTAGCTCTGGCACGGGCATTAATTAAGGAGCCAGAGATTTTAATTTTGGATGAAGCGACCAGTGCCTTAGATAGTGAATCAGAGAAGTTGATTCAGCAGGCATTGGAACAGTTCCAGAAGGAACGAACAGTGATTGTGATCGCCCACCGACTTTCGACCATTGCTGAGGCTGATCAGATTTTGGTGCTAGAGCGGGGAGAGGTTGTGGAGCATGGTACCCATAAGTCGCTTCTGCATAAAGGTGAGCGTTATGCCCGCTATTGGAAGTTGCAAAGTAGCCAGGTTGCAGCTTAAGGGAGTAGCTCTAGAAAGGTTATGAGATATTTTATCATAGGTAACTTTGGGACTCTAAAAGAGGGTTCTCGACACTCGGGATTATTTTGATTATCCACTCCTTGGAACTATGCCTAAAACATCTAGTCATTCTAAAATGAAGATAATTAATACACTAAACAAAATTTTACTTCGTAGGTTCTTTCTTTGTGATAGTCCACAGGTAAAACTTAGTGAAATTCAACATAATTCTCTTGTTGAATTTCAAAGAAAAGTTAATAAAAAAATATATACATTTGAGAATGTTTCTTGCCTATGTGGTGATTCAGAAGGTATTTGTTTAACTGAGCGCGATCGCTATTGTTTGTCAGTGTCAACATACTTGTGTAAATCATGCGGGATACTGCGGACAAGTCCAAGATTAGATGAGTCGAGTTTATCAAAATTTTACGATCAAGACTACCGTTCTATTTATGTTGGCAATTCTCAAGTGCCAGATCAGTTTTTTGAGGAACAAGAAATTCATGGCAGATTAATTATGGATTTCCTAAAGCCAAATCTCAAGTTCAATGAAAATCTAACAATATTTGATGTAGGTTGTGGAGCAGGGGGAACACTAACTCCTTTTAAAAAGGTAGGATGTAAGGTATTTGGTTGTGATTTAGGAAGTCAATATTTGAATCGTGGCAAAAGCATAGGTCTCACTCTAGAACATGGAGATATAAAATCTTTAGATAAATATGGAAAAGCCGATCTTATAATTCTTAGCCATGTTCTAGAACATTTTTCAAATCCTCTTCAAGAACTTGAGAAGATATATAATTCAATCACTGATCAAGGATATCTATATATTGAGGTTCCTGGTATATTTAAAATTCATAAAACTTATGTTAATCCATTATTGTTTTTTCAAAATGCACATCTTTATCACTTCTCATTATCAAGTTTAAGTTTTATTTTACAAAAAGTTGGTTTTGAATTAGTTAAAGGAGATAACAATATTAGAGCATTATATAGAAAAAACAACAATAGCAAGAGCAATTTTTCTATATCTAGATTGCAAAAAGAATGGTACTATATATTAGTATATATTTATTTAACAGAACTTAGATATTCACTAGGTTTGTTTTATTTTGACCCTAGTTATATCCGCTATTTGATATCAAAAAAATTTAGAAAATAATAAGATCATTAGGTTGGCTTAATTATCCGTAAAATAGCGATTGAGATTTAAAATAATGAAAATTACTTTAATAAAGACTTTCAGCTTCATTTTTGTATTTTACTTGTTAACTATTTTGGCATAAATAGTTAACAATATTAATTGACATTTTGTGATTTTTATTATTTAATAATAGTCATAATAAAACAGGCTCTTCCGTACTTGTTATGCTAAATTTACACGTTGGCAAAGGGAGCAGGGAGCAGTGAAAAGAGACAGTATTTATAAAATTTTGTTAATTAAATAGCATCAAAACCTTTGTAGAGTAAGCTTTATGAGTTTTTTAACTTGAAATTTAGCATACCAGGTACTGAGTAAAAAAAAACAAGATAATAATATTAATTCAAAGAATTTTATTGTGGAAATACTAGCAATAATACCTGCTCGTGGTGGTTCTAAAGGCGTTCCACGCAAGAATGTACGCCAATTAGGAGATAAACCTTTAATTGCTCATTCAATTTTAGATGCTAAAGAATCTAAACTAATTGATAAAATTTATGTTTCCACAGACGACGCAGAAATTGCAGAAGTTTC
Organism: Moorena sp.; assembly: GCF_982860115.1. NCBI lineage: Bacteria > Bacillati > Cyanobacteriota > Cyanophyceae > Coleofasciculales > Coleofasciculaceae > Moorena > Moorena sp. Next base: position 20,631 of record NZ_CEYLVT010000079.1, on the reverse strand, counting down.
CAGGAATTATGGAGCCGAAATCATTCGCCGTCCTGACCACTTAGCTGGAGATAAAGCTTCATCAGAATCTGCTCTTATTCACGCGGCTTACGAAATTGAAAAAAACGGTATTTATCCAGACTTAATTGTATTTTTACAATGTACTTCTCCGATTAGAACAGGTGCACATATTGACAATGCTATTAACAAAATTCAGAGGGAAAATGCCGATTCTTTATTATCAGTTTCTCCTTCCCACAAATTTTTTTGGGAAGAAGTTAATGGAGTAGCTAAATCAATTAATTATGACTATCGCTACCGTCCGCGTCGTCAGGATATGAATCCACAATATGTAGAAAATGGATCAATTTACATTTTTAAACCATGGGTTATCAAAGAATTTAGTAATCGTTTGGGTGGAAAAATATCTCTGTTTTTAATGAGCGAAACAGAAGCTTTGGAAATAGATTCTAAAACGGATTTTAAAATTTTAGAGTCTATTTTAAATCAATCTTAAGACTTATTTTTTACAAGTAATTTATGATTATAAAATTTCAAGTTTTAGTCAAAAATCTCTTGGTTAATATCAGTAAAATTTTGGCTATTTTTATTAGAAAATTACCTGTGAGTTCTGAGTTTATTGGTCCACCTAAAGGATTGCATGAATCAGCAAAAAAATTTATATTAAATTCTGATTTTGAGGTATATCCAGCTCATATAATTCACTCCTCAAAGCCCGAAACTATAGATGAAATCGTTCATTGGAAATTTCGTACTAATTACAAGCGTCAAGCACCTCCATTATTCACTGCAATTGTTCCTGGTGGTCGAGTTTGGGGTTCTATGGGTGCGATCATTACTCAAGACGATAAACTACTAGGAGAGGTATCCCAATTTGTGGGAGGAAGATTAAGCGATCATCCAGCTTTATTTCAAGTAAGACTACCATCTGTTTCAAGATTAAATGGAAAAGTCGCTGTTTTATCAACATCCGGTGGGGAAGGATATTTTCACTGGATGATGCAGGTTTTACCCCGCATTGGTATTTTGAATAGTTGTAAAACTTTCAACGAAAAAATAGACTATTTCATTGTTAATAGTCAAGCCTTACCCTTTCAGAAAGAAACCTTAAGATATTTAAATATTCCTGAAGAAAAGCTTGTCGATAGTAATCGTTATCCTCATATTAAAGCAGATCAGCTAATTGTTCCATCAGTTCCGCAACAACTTCCTAAATTTTGTGTTGATTTTATTAGGAAAAGTTTCCTAGATAATCCACTAGTTAATCAGGCTATTAGTCTAAAAAATTTATCTTCTCGAATTTACATCTCTCGGAGTCAAGCTAGTCGTCGTCGAATTACAAATGAAAATAAACTAATTAGTCTCCTGAAATCTTTAAATTTTACTATGTTAACTTTAGAATCCATGTCTATAGCTGAGCAAGTAAAATTATTTTCAGTAGCAGAGATTATTGTAGCTCCTCATGGAGCTGGGTTAACTAATCTTGCATTTTGCAACGAAGGGACTAAAGTTATAGAAATATTTTCTCCAAATTATATTAATATTTGCTATTATGCTATGTCAAATCATTTAGGTCTGTCATATTATTATTTAATAGGAGAGGGTAATGCTCCTGCTGAGTATGTAGATCCTCATCAAGGCGATAGTGATATTTATGTTGATGTGGAAAAGCTGAAACAAATTCTGAAAATTGCTGATATAATATAAATGTAATGCTTGCTAAGTATTATTTATTCAAGCTTAAATAGTTAAGCAAATAAAAAATTACTGACGAATACAAATTTATAAAGTACAATAAAATGATTAATTTACCTGACTTTAGTCATGCTTTTGACTACGAAAATAACTTTTATTTATCCTGCGATCCAACAAGAATAGGTAAACTATTAGCACACTACGAATTGTATAAAATGGTTCGAAATGTGCCTGGTGCAATAGTGGAATGTGGAGTTTTCAAAGGTACTTCTTTAGTTAGATTTGCAAGCTTTAGGGATTTATTTGGTAATCCATACTCGAAAAAAATAATTGGTTTTGATACTTTTGGTACATTTCCCGAAACCCAATTTGATCAAGACAAATATCCCAGACATAAATTTATAAAAAATGCTGGAGAAGAAAGTATTTCAAAAGAGCAGTTATTAAGTGTTTTAGATAATAAAAAAATTGAAAAAAATGTAGAACTTATAGAAGGAGATATTCTACAGACTGTACCTGATTACTTAGAGCAGCATCCAGAATTAAAAATATCTTTACTAAATCTAGATACGGATATATATGAACCAGCAGTTGTAATTTTAGAACGTCTTTTTCCAAGAATTGTAACGGGAGGAGTTTTAATCTTAGATGACTATGGAGTTTTTCCTGGTGAAACTAAGGCTGTTGATGAGTATTTTGCTAGCCAAAATATAAAAATTCAAAAATTTCCCTTCTGTATGACTCCTTGCTACGTAGTTAAACAATAAATTTAGGATTTATTTTAAATACATGCTAATTGACAAAAATATTGCTAAATATATTGTTTTTACTGAAGACAGTATCATCAACGCACTGAAAAAAATTAGCGACAATAAAAGTCGGGTTATTTTCTCCGTTACTGAATCGGGTATTATTGAAGGTATATTAACTGATGGTGATTTTCGACGGTGGTTGGTAAATCAAAATACTATTCAATTAAACCAACCTGTTTATAATATTACCAATAAAAACTTCAAATTTGCTTATTTTCAAGACGAACTAGAAAAGATTCAGTCCTACTTTTCTGAAAAAATCGAATTTGTTCCTCTGGTAGATAAAAATCACCACTTAGTTGCTATTGCTAGAAAGCGACCTGGTGTTATTCAAATTGGTGATTTTACCATTGATGGGGAATCACAAGCATTCATAATTGCAGAAATTGGTAACAACCACAACGGTAGTTTAGAATTAGCAAAAAAACTGATTGACTTAGCAGTAGAAGCAGGGGCTGATTGTGCTAAATTTCAGATGCGGAGTATGAAAGCTCTCTACCGTAACGCTGGTAATGCTAATGATGCTAGTGAAGATTTAGGTTCCCAATACACTTTAGATTTACTTTCTCGGTTCCAACTCAGTCCGGAGGAAATGTTTGCTGCTTTTGACTACTGCAAACAACGTCATATTTTACCACTGTGTACTCCCTGGGATTTGGAAAGTCTAGCATTCTTAGAAGAATATGGAATGCAAGCCTATAAAGTAGCTTCGGCTGATTTGACAAATCATGACTTACTCGCAGCACTGGCTAAGACTGGGAAGCCATTAATTTGCTCCACTGGTATGTCAACGGAAGTGGAAATTACTGAAGCCGTAAATTTGTTGCAGCGCTTGGGTGCTATCTACGTGCTGCTCCACTGTAATTCTACCTATCCCGCTCCCTTCAAGGACGTAAATCTGAATTATTTAGAACGCCTCAAAGAAATTGGTGATCGCCCAGTTGGTTATTCGGGTCACGAACGTGATATAAACATAGCAATTGCAGCAGTTGCTAAAGGTGCAAAGGTAATTGAAAAACACTTTACCGTTGATAAATCAATGGAAGGTAACGACCACAAAGTAAGCTTGTTACCACAAGAGTTTAAAGCAATGGTGCGGGGTATTCGTCAAGTCGAAGAGGCTTTGGGTAATGCAAAAGAACGTAGACTCAGCCAAGGAGAACTCATCAATCGCGAGACTTTAGCTAAAAGTTTAGTAATAAACTGCGACCTGGAAGCAGGACAAGTTATTACAGCCGAAATGATTGAAGTCAAAAGTCCTGGTAAAGGTTTGCAGCCAAACCGCAAAACTGAACTTATTGGACAATTAACCAAAAGACCATTTAAAGCGGGTGACTTTTTCTTCCCTAGCGACTTAAAACGAGAGCAAATTCAAGCCCGTGATTATAAGTTTAAGCGTCCTTGGGGTATTCCTGTTCGCTACCATGATTTCAAGAATATCTTGGCAAAAACAAATCCAGACTTACTAGAGTTTCACCTCAGCTACAAGGATTTAGAGCAAGATATTTATCAATACTTTGACCAACCACTAGATTTGGATGTAGTAGTTCATAGCCCAGAATTATTTGCTGGAGATCATGTGTTAGACTTATGCTCCCAGGATGATAAGTACCGTCAGCATTCTATCCGAGAACTGCAACGAGTCATTGATATTACCCGCGCCCTTAAACCTTTCTTTAAACGCGCAACTCAACCTTGTATCGTCACCAATGTAGGTGGTTTTACCGTAGACGCACCATTGCATCCATCTCAACGGAGTGAATTATACGAACTACTGCTTAAAAGTTTATCTCAACTTGATGCAGAAGGTGTTGAAATAATTCCTCAAACTATGCCTCCCTTTCCCTGGCATTTTGGTGGTCAACGTTATCATAACTTATTTGTCGATCCCAAAGATACCGCTGAGTTTTGTCATAAATATGGCTATCGAGTTTGTTTAGATATTTCTCACTCTAAACTTGCTTGTAATAATCACAAATGGTCATTCAAAGAGTTTATTGATCAAGTTGGACCATTAACATCTCATTTACACATTGCTGATGCAGAAGGGGTAGACGGTGAAGGATTGCACATTGGCGAAGGTGATATTGATTTTCCTGCATTAGCAGATAATTTAGAAAAAACAGCGCCAAAGGCTTCATTTATTCCAGAAATTTGGCAAGGACATAAGAATGAGGGTGAGGGTTTTTGGGTTGGGCTTGAGCGCTTAGAAAATATTTTCTAATTACATCCTAAATTAATTAATTTATCAGTATCTATGAGTATTAAAAATCATTTAAAACCAGTTGCTTATTGGACGTTACCTCCAGGGATTAAAAATACTATACTAGAAATATACCAAAACATAATTATAAGAAAAACCGATCCATATCTAACTGAAATAAAATCTCTTGCTAAAAAAAATTCTTTATTTAAGAATAAACATCATGGTGAGCGTTGTTTTATTTTAGCTACAGGGCCATCTATAACAGAACAAGATCTTAGTTTGTTAAAAGGGGAGCTGTGTATTGCTGTTAGTAGTTTTTTTATGCATAAAGATATCAAAAAAATTAATCCACAATATCATGTAATACCTCCAAATCACCCCCCTTTTACATTTGATAAATATTACCATTATTTTAAGGGATTTAATAACTATTATTCAGATGAAATGATTTATTTTTTTGGATACAGACCTTATAAATTTTCTGTATTAAACTTCCTCAAACAATATCCCGAAGAAAAAATAAAAAATATCTATTTTTTGAATTATTGTTTGAGCAAACAATTAAATAAAATTAACTATAAACAATCTAATATTTGGGATATATGTAAATGTCCGTTTGGAGTCAGAACTGTAATCTATACTGCTATTCAGATAGCATTTTATATGGGTTGCAAGCAAATCTACTTACTCGGATGTGACCATGATTATTTAAATAATACCAGTCAAATTACTAATCGTCATTTCTACAAAGATGAAGATACTGTAAGTGATGTAGAACATTTAAAAGGAGTCACACAAGAGCGTTGGTTTCAAGGGTATTATCATCTTTGGCTTGAATATAGATTGATGAGAGAATACTTAAATTTAAATGGTTGTCAAATTTATAATGCTACAAAGGGTGGAATGCTAGATGTTTTTCCTAGAGTCGAGTTTGCCAATATTTTTTAATTAAATAAACGCCAATAAAGCTAATTAAAATCTATAAAAATGAATTAAAAATGTTTTTTTTTTATGACTATGCTATATTTAATATATTTTTTGCCAAGTATGTTGCCTATAGTCAGGAATTAGACGAGATAAACCTTTCAAAGAGAATGCTTATATCAATTATTATGTTCAACTTTGTCTGTCCCACTGCTAAAGTTGACAATCTGTGTAGCAAACCTCAGCAAATTTAAGTTGAATAAAATTTAGTTTTAATAGGATAATTGCTTGTTTTTTATAATGTATAAAAAATATTAATACTAAAAAAAAATACTTAGAAAAAGGTTCTATGATTTGGTGATTTGAATCGGTTTAAATAGGTAATATAGTCTTGATTTAACATATTTTATTTTTTTTTATAGTGGTCATCCCAAAGAAAATAATGTAGATATTATTTCGTCTCCTATCCTGATTGAGGATGATGTGTGGATTGGGTTTAACTCAATAGTTTTGAAACGGGTAAAAATTGGCAAAGGTGCAATTATTGCAGCGGGATCGGTTGTGACTAAAGATGTTCCAGCGTTTTCAATTGTTACTGGTAATCCGGAAAAAGTTGTTAAAAAATTAGAAAGATAACCTTACTTTGGCAAAGGGAGCAGGGGGAAGAGGCAGTATTCAGAAAATTTGATTAGTTAAATAGCCTCATAACCCTTACACAGTCAGATTTTTGAGTTTTTTTAACTGGAAATTTAGCATAGCAGGTACTGAAGAACCGATTTTATTTGGAAATAATTAGCTGTAATATTTCACTAATAAATAGACATGAATGCTTTCAATAAACTTAAATCAAAACTTATTTTTTTAAAAAAAATATTTAATCAAATTCTTTCAATACAAACTAAATTAGCCAAAATTCAACAAGCTTTAGGTAGAATAGAATCTCGTCAATTGGAATACCTAGATAAATTAAACTTGATAGATAACGAATTTCGAGTCTTTTCACAATGGGGAGAAGATGGCATCATTCAGATGCTGCTAAGACATATTGAAATCCCTAATAAAATATTTATCGAGTTCGGAGTTGAAAATTATACAGAATCTAATACAAAATTTCTTCTTGTCAATGATAATTGGGCGGGCTTAGTTATTGATGGAAGTTCTGAAAATATATGCTCTATTAAGAAAGATACCATATATTGGCAGCATAATTTAAAAGCTGTTCATGCCTTCATTGATCAAGATAATATTAATAATATTATTGCTGAAAATGGCATAAAAGGAGAAATAGGAATTCTGTCAATTGATATTGATGGTAATGATTATTGGGTATGGCAAGCTATTGAGGTTGTCAACCCAGCCATAGTGATTATTGAATATAACTCTAAATTTGGGAAAGACAAAGCTGTCACAATTCCTTATGATCCATCCTTTGTGCGTTCTGAAGCTCATTATTCTATGCTGTATGTTGGAGCTTCTCTAAAAGCGCTTTATAAATTGGGTAAAACCAAAGGATATGCATTTGTGGGCTCTAATAGTGCTGGGAATAATGCTTTTTTTGTCCGTCGAGATTTAAAACCAAGTTGTATTAAGGAACTGACTGTAGAAGAAGGATATATAGCAAGTCAGTTTCGTGAATCTCGTGATGAACAAGGAAATTTATCTTATCTTACTTGGGATGAAGTACAGCAAATATTATTTTCTTTGCCTTTGGTTGATGTTGAGTAAAACCAAATAAATATATTTCATTAAATAGCGTTAATAAAAATGTATAAAATCCCCGTCTATAAACCCAGCCTGACTGGTAACGAAAAAAAGCACGTAATTTTGGAGCCATGTTTTTGAAACTCCAACTGATCGTGCAATGCCAGCCAAAGATATTTTTTCAAGCAAGAGGTCATCTATTATCTTTTTTTTCGACAAGGGTATCGGCTTTTTCGTCGGATTTTTTATAAACTGCTTCTTACAGTTTTTACAGAGGTATTTTTGCTTTTTATTATGAGTGCTTCCATGTCTTCATGCATCGCTTTTTAACTGTTCGCTCACAGTTGCAGTAAGGGCAATTAGGTCGCGTTATTAAATCTGAGACTGTATTCATTTTTATGATGGTGTATTGATCACTTTATAAAACTTTTTTAATAAAAAAAAATTAGCACTTTTCTAAGGATTATTTAATTAGTATTTCTTATTAATTAGATAAGTCTCCCTAATTTATTGATAGTCAAATTATTATATTTTTCCATAAAAAAATGCTTTATTTAAGGTCAATGGAATGTTGCATCACTACTTGTGTACCACTACCGATTTAAGTTATGTCTCTCTCAACTCCAGTTGTATTTCTAATTTTCCGTCGTCCCGATCTTACCGCTCGGGTGTTTGAAGCTATTCGCCAAGCTAAACCACAAAAATGACTGGTAGTTGCCGATGGCCCAAGAAAAGACTATGCTGGTGAAGCAGAAAAATGTGCTGCCGTTCGTGCAGTGATAGATGGAGTAGATTGGGATTGTGAAGTATTGAAGAACTATGCAGATAAAAATTTAGGTTGTATAAAACGGGTTTCTAGCGGCTTAGATTGGGCTTTTTCTCAAGTCGAGTCTGCCATTCTTCTTGAAGACGATTGTTTACCACATCCATCATTCTTTAACTTTTGCGAAACATTACTTTATCACTACTGGGATGATGAGCGTGTTTGGGTTATCAGCGGAAATAATTTTCAAGATGGTCAGTGCAGAGGAGATGGCAGCTATTACTTTTCTCATTACAATCACTGTTGGGGATGGGCAAGTTGGCAACGTGCTTGGAAGCATTACGACCATAACTTAGAACAGTGGGAAAGTTTAAAAAAATCTGGTTTACTTAACTCAATTTTTGATAATTCCTACGAACGACAATACTGGTACCGAATTTGGGAACGTCTTTATTATGAAAAAGAACCTGATAGTTGGAATTACTGTTGGTTCTTTACTTGTGTGATCAATAGCGGTTTATCAGTTCTTCCAAACGTTAATTTAGTCTCTAATATTGGGTTTGGTCCTAATGGAACTCATACAGTTACCGAAAAAAAACTATCAAATATGGCTGTGTCGGAAATAGCTGAAATTAAATATACCTCTTTTATCCTACGGAACAAAACTGCTGATTTATATACTTTTAAGCATAAACTTGGGGGAGACAAATGAGATTACAAAATCAGTGGCACCAAAAATTAAAGTATAAGTTAGGTTTTTTAAAGCAAAAATTACTCAAATGATGTGTGGATTAGTGCAGACTACATAATTTTGGATGCGGAAATACTTGGTAAGTAGATGGGTGTAATTAAGTGTAAAATATAAAAGTAGTTAAAAAATACCAAACGGATAATGCCAGCTCGATTAAAAATCAGTCTAAGTGAGTTAGACATCCAATAGTTGTTAGAGTTAAAACATGATATTAATTGTCCATAAAGAACTAAAATAAGAGTATAGGTGCGCTTTCCGACGACGAATTAAATTCGCCACAGGTCGCACCTGAAGTTATCTGCTTAAATGCTAAAGGATGGACAGTTAATTAAATATCTGACTGGATAAATTGGTCACCGAATACAGTGATAAAAACCATTCATAGGTGGATAATACAAGGCAAAGAAGGACAGAAGGATGGTAACCTGCGAAATGTGGGTTTTATTCAATCAATTAATAATCTAATACAAATATAAAAATTATACGACTTGTAAGGTACAAATATCTAGGTTTTAGGGAGCAGGGATTAGTAAATAGCAAATAGTGAAACAATGTTGTGTACCTCATCAGTCCTTGAAACGCTATAAACAAGTAAATTCTAAATAGGTTCAAAGATGAATAATACGTTGATTACTTCAGAAGAAGCAGTTATCTGGCTACGGGAACAGACTAATATGCAAGAAATGGTTCGTGATTGTTATTTTGATGATCCTGTAGAAGCAGCAGCAAAACGTTTTAGTAATAGTGAGGAATGGCAAGAAGTTACTAAGTTTTTGAAAAATCATTTACCAAGCAAAGTTTTGGATATAGGAGCGGGTAGGGGTATTTCAAGCTTTGCCTTTGCAAAAGTAGGGTGCCAAGTCACTGCTTTAGAACCAGATCAAAGCAATCTTATAGGAGCTGGGGCAATTCGAACTTTATTTGATCAAACAAATTTACGAGTTCAAATTATTCAAGAATATGGTGAAAGATTACCATTTCCTGATAACTCCTTTGATGTTGTTTATGTACGAGCAGTTCTTCATCATGCAAAAGATTTAAGAATGTTTTGTCAAGAAGTTTCACGAGTTTTGAAGAAAGGTGGTGCATTTCTCGCGACCCGTGAGCATGTTCTTTCCAAAAAAGAAGACTTACAGATATTTTTAGATAATCATCTTCTACATTTTTTGCATGGGAATGAAAATGCTTATCTTTTAAGCGATTATACAAATGCTATTAAGGGAGCAGGGCTAAAAATTGTTCGGATAGTGAATCCTTTTGAAAATTCAATTAATTACGCGCCAATGACACATGAAGATTTTAAAAATAGCGTAATTTTGTCTCGCCTTGAATCTCAACTAGGTGGTAAATTATCTAGCTTTATTGTTAACCGAAAAATACTATACAATCTTTGTATATCCTATTTGTCTTTTAAGTCAAATTCTCCTGGTCGTCTTTACTCATTTTTAGCTTTAAAACCGTAATTGTTATATATCAATAAACTATGTATAAAATTCCCGTCTATCAACCCAGCCTTACTGGTAACGAAAAAAAGTACGTAAACGACTGTCTAGATTCTAATTGGATTTCTTCTAAGGGAAAATATGTCTCTTTATTTGAAAAAGAATTTGCCAATTACCTTCATGTAGATTACGCAACTGGAGTTTGCAACGGCACTGTAGCTCTACATCTAGCCCTAATTGCTCTTGGTATCGGTACTGGCGATGAGGTTATCGTTCCCACTTTAACATATATTGCTTCAGTAAACGCGATAGCTTACACAGGAGCTAGACCTGTATTTGTAGATTCTCTTCCTGATACTTGGCAAATAGACCCTCAAGAAGTTCGTAGAAGCATCACACCTCAAACCAAAGCAATTATGGCTGTCCACTTATATGGACATCCCTGTGAAATGTCAGTTCTCAAAGAAATAGCTGATGAGCATAGACTGTTTCTGATTGAAGATTGCGCTGAAGCTATAGGCTCTAAATATCAAGGTCGTCATGTTGGTACCTTTGGAGATGTAGCTACATTTAGTTTCTATGGTAATAAAACCATAACAACTGGTGAAGGAGGAATGGTAATCACTAACGATCAAACTATCTTTGAGCGTGCTGTTCACTTCAAAGGACAAGGATTAGCTAAGTACCGGCAGTATTGGCATGATGTGATTGGTTATAACTACCGCATGACGAATATTTGTGCCGCAATTGGATTAGCTCAACTGGAAAGAATAGATGATATTTTATCGAAAAAGTGTCGAATTGCTGAACTATATCAGGAGTTATTAAAAGATACAGAATACAAAGTTCATCAAGAAGTGGGTGATGTATTCCATTCATATTGGATGGTTTCTATATTGGTTTCCCAAGCAAACCATCGCGATGGTGTTAGAAAATATTTAGCAGAAGCTGGTATTGAAACTCGACCAGTTTTTTATCCTGTACATACCATGCCTATGTATTCTCATAAATATCAACGCCATAAAATTGCTGAGGATATTGGTTGGCGTGGTATCAATCTTCCTAGTTATCCCGATTTACAAGAAGAGCAAATTGTGTATATCTGCGAAGAGCTGAAAAAAAATAAAATACGAAGTATGTGCGGTGTTGTATAATAATTTTGTCTTGACAACCCAATAATCTCTAATGGAATATATCAGCTTTAGACTCTTAAAAGGAATGGACTCAGAAATAATAAGTCAATTACTTTTAAACAGTCCAGTAGAATATACAAAATATTTTCATCCGTTTGATTTTAATCCATCCTCTATACAATCAGTTTTAGAAAAAGCAGTAAAAGATAGGTTTTTTGGAGTAGAGTTAAAATCTGAAACATCTCCAAAAAGCGAGTTAGTAGGCTTTTATATGCTTAGAGGACTAGATGAAGGATATGCAGATCCTATGTATGGTGTCTTTGTGTCTCATTTATACAGTGGTAAGGGTATAGCTAGCTTAACTATTTATCATGCTGAGTGTTTTTGTAAAATTCACGGGTATCATAAACTTTTACTAAAAGTTTATGATAATAATTTTAAAGCAAAAAACCTATATAAGCATTTAGGATTTATTTTTTTAAGAGAAGATAACTTATCTAAGCAAATACTTTTTGTTAAAAATATTGTTAGGTTATAGTGATGATAAGACTTGGATACTGGTTAGGTTCTGCTGATGTCAAAGGAGGTGGAATTGCTTTGTATGCTTGGCGTATTTTGGAGCTAATTATTCCCCATGTAAAAGCTAACAAAGTGAATCTTGTTATTATTGCAACTTCTGAAAATAAATCAAGTTGTTATCATTTGTTAGACAAATATGGTGTTAATGCTGAAATAAAAATTTTACCAAATTTAAATATTTTTTATAAAATAGTTACTAAATTTTTTGATTTCTTATTAGAAAGTTTCGAAGAACTAAATATATCTATTAAGTGGCTAAAAAAAATTCATCCTTGGTCATATTGGTATGAATCCCTAAAAATTGATCTTCTTCACGTTCCTTACCAAACTTTTTCTAGCTATTGTACTTCATATAGATACAGCTTATCTTATCCATTTGTCGTGACAATGCATGATTTGCAGGAATTACATTATCCACATTTTTTTACACCATATCAACGTGCTTTCCGTGCTAAATACTTTTGGAAAAATATAGAATATTCAAGTGGAATTGTAGTTTCATTTAGTCATGTTAAAAATGACATAATGAAGTATTTTAAAATCCCCAATCATAAAATTGATATCTGTCCACTTCCCTTTAAATCAATATCTTTAACAGCACCTTGTTCGACAGAGCAAAAAAAATATGACCAAAAGTATAACTCTGAGCAAGGTTTCTTACTTTATCCTGCCCAGACATGGGAGCATAAAAATCACCTATCTTTGATAAAGTCTTTAGAAATCATACTAAAAAAGTATAATAAATCAATAAAATTAATTTGTACTGGCCGTAAAAATTCTGACTTTTTTCCAAAAGTAAATAGCTATTTGATAAATTCATGTGTCTCTAATCAAGTTTATTTTTCTGATATTATACCTGAAGAAGAATTGTATTGGCTTTATAAAAACTGTACATTGGTTGTAATTCCTACATTATATGAAGCTGGTAGTTTTCCTTTATTAGAAGCGATGTTTTTAGGTGTACCAGTTATTTGTTCGTCTGTTACATCATTGCCTGAAACAATCAAAGATAAGAGATTTATCTTTGATCCTCTAGATATTGAAGGAATAGCTGATTTAATTTATAAAATGATCACTAATCAGCAGCTTCGTCAAGATAGTATTATAAATGGAAAAACAAGGATAAAAGAGTTAAGAGATATAGATTCATTTGAATATTATCTTAATCTATGGAAAAAGGTACTAAAAAAGATGTAGTGATAGCCTAATCAACCCCAGGGTAATCCCTTAAGTATAAGAAAAGTAATTATTTTGGCGTTGCTGAGTTGAAGTATTAAATTGATTGGCTGTATCACCGCTGTGTATAAAGTTTGCAATGCAACGCCTCAAAATATGAATTCATAGCCTGATTCAGCAACGCCTTTATTTTGATCTATATTTTTTTTATTCATAACGCTATAAAAAAATTAACAAAAATTATGTTACCTAAATTGGTAAACTTATTTTTTATATTTGTTTTAATGCCTTTTGTTTCTCCTTATCCTATAGGTTCTGATGTCCAACCTATTGTTGGTATTATGGCATTTATCATTATAATATATCTGTTTTTTAAAGACAAACTAAAATTTAACACTATTGATAGTATTTTTATATGTACTAGTATATTGTCACTAGTATATTTTAGTTTTTTTCTTGAAGGAGATTGGGACTTTCGGAAGAGAATTGGTCTTTTATTTGCATTTATCATATTTTATGTTGTTAAAAAAATGCATTTAGTTTTTGATTTTAAAGTATTTTATACAGTTGTATTAATTTATTTTTTTGGTTCAGTATTACATCTACTATTTCCAGAACAATTTGCACAATATGCTGGCTACTTTGTTCGTGTAATTAAACAAAGTGATGCTGCTAATTTAGGATATCGCGGTATTTCATCATTTGCTCCAGAACCCAATTTTTTAGGTGCACTTTCAGTATTTTTTTTATTAGTATTGCATTATTTTAATCAAAGAGAATTTGTTAATAGATTCTATAACTGGTCTACAGTAGCTCTATGTATTTTTATGATAGTAAACACTAAGTCAGGCACAGGCTATGTTTATTTGGCTTTGTTTGTTATATTTTGGTTATATAATGAAATTGTAATTAAACATAATTTTATTTATCTAATTGGAAGCCTATTTCTACTATCATTTAATGCCTATACTGTTGTTACTAGTAATTTAAAAGGTCGGGGTATATCTGTATTCAATGAATTGTTAAGTAATCCTATAGAAGCTATAGGTGATGACTCCATTGCCCATCGTGTGAGCAATATTTATACTGCAATTTATTCATTAAATGCTTATCCACTAGGGACAGGAGTAGGAACATTTTCTTACACTGCTCAAGAAATGTATTATAAGCATAAACTATATGGTCAGTTTTTAGATATTCAAGATTATATTGGAGGAGCGGTGTCTGCATTTGCACAGTATAGTGTAGAAATGGGGATAATATTTATTATATTTATAATAATTATTTTGTCTAATACATATATTTGTCAAACATCTTTGATGTTCCGAGCTTTTGCTATCATATTTGTAGTATTTTCTTTTTCAATTACGTTCCCACCAACATGGTTTTTATTGGCCACGACTTCTCGGATGTATTTCAATAAAGTCGTATGTTTTGGAAGTCCATTATTAGATAATAATATGGCCAGTCATAAAAAATCTATGCAAATATTGTGATATTTACATAACTTTTTATACAAAAAAAATATAAAGTATCCTTAATAGAATCTCCAAATTGTATTTTAAATTTAATTTGAGCGTTTAAAATAAAGATAATTTTCAAGTAATTTTTTATATTATTTTAATATATTTTTTATGCCTATCATAATACCATATTATTTTTTTATAAAAAAAAATTGATATGAAAAATCAACCTTTAATTTCAATTATTGTTGCTGTATATAACCGTGCTGAAGTGTTACAACGCTGTATTAATAGTGTCACTTCTCAAGGCTATCCACACAAAGAATTAATTATTATTGATGGAGGATCCACTGATGGTACAGTTGATATTCTGAAATCTAATAGCGAAAAAATATCCTATTGGGAATCTCAACCAGATAGAGGAATTTACCATGCTTTTAATAAAGGATTAAATTATGCTAAGGGAGATTGGATTTATTTTTTAGGTTCAGACGACTATTTTTGGAGTAATCAAGCACTAAGTTTAGTAGCTCAGCAATTAACTGATATTGATCAGAACTTTTTATTAGCTTATGGAAAAGTGGCTCTAGTTTCAAAAAATAGTGAATTTTTAGAGTTTGTCAATCAACCCTGGTATAATACAAAGAAAAATTTCTTTCAAGCTTGTTGTATATGTCATCAAGGAGTTTTTCATCATCGTAATTTATTCATTAAACATGGATTGTTTGATGAATCTTTTAGACTAGCTGGTGATTATGAACTTTTACTACGTGAGTTAAAATCAGAAAACCCTTATTTTTTATCTGACATTGTTATTGCTGCTATGCAAATGGGAGGTGTTAGTAATTTATCTGAGAATAGAATCGAAGCTTTAGAAGAATTTAGAAAAGCAAGAATTGTAAATTATGTATCTATTATACCTTTAGGGTGGTATTGGAAATATATCAAAGTTATTTTACAATTTTATATATTTCAAAAACTATTAGGTAAAAAAAATACAAAGCATATTGTTAAATTTTATAAAATGTTAACTCGTAAATTATCAACCATCTAAAAGTTTTAGATGACAGAATAAATTAGATATGAAAATTCTTCATGTAATCCCCTCTGTGGCTTCAGTGCGGGGTGGTCCGATTTATGCAGCTTTGGGGATGGTTAAAGCACTGCGTGAATCAGGTATTGATAGTGAAATTGCCACCACAAATGATAATGGTGTGCATTTACTTGATGTGCCTCTTTACCAACGCACGGAATATCAGGGAATTCCAGTTTGGTTTTTACCCCGTTTTTCACCGCCATTAAAAGAGTTTATTTTTTCTGCGGCTTTAACTCGCTGGCTATGGCAACATATCCGAAATTATGATATCATCCATACTCATTATTTATTTTCTTACGCCCCTACTTGTGCTGGTGCGATCGCCCGACACCAAGGAATTCCATATATAGTAAGTACAATTGGTCAACTCACCCCTTGGGCTTTAGCTCAAAGTCGCTTCAAAAAACAGATATACACATTTTTAATAGAAAGGCACAATCTCAATCAAGCAGCAGCTATCCACTGTACTACAAAGACTGAAGTTAAGGATGCCCGTAAATTTGGACTTAAAACACCTGCAATCACTCTTCCATTAGGGGTGAATAACCCGATCAACTTACCTAATGCGAAACCAAAAATTCGTCATCGTTATAACCTATCTCCGACAACACCAATTATAGTGCTACTCGCTCGTCTTCATCCTGTCAAGCGAGCAGATTTGTTAATAAAAGCTCTCAAACAGCTAGTTACTCAGAATAATGATTGTCATCTGATAATAGCAGGTTCCGGTGAGACAGAGTACGTAAATTATTTAAAAAATTTAGTACAATCTCTAGGCTTAACGTCTCGTACGTCTTTTGCTGGTTTTGTAAGTGGTCAAGATAAAGAACTACTACTGCAAGGTTCTGATATATTTGTTCTACCATCATTTACAGAAAATTTTGGTGTGGCTATCGCAGAAGCAATGGCAGCAGGATTACCAGTAATTATTACCCCAGGAGTGCAAATTGCCCCAGAAATAGCCCAAGCCAAAGCTGGATTGGTAGTAGAGGGAGAATTAGATTCTCTCACTAATGCAATTGCACAATTACTCGCTTCTCCAGACTTACGGAATCAATTAGGAGAGAATGGTAAAAATTTAGTAAGTTCTCGATATTCTTGGAATGTAATTTCTCACAATCTTGCTTCTGTATACGCTACAATTGTTGCAGGTAAAAAGCTACCCTAATATAAAAAGGGTAACAGGTTACAGGAAATTATTAAGCAGGTGTACAAAAAGATATATGCTGTTTTGGGCTGAGATTTGATGTAGTTACAGCGCTTTGCAATTCAATTAGGTAAAAAGTTCTGGGTTTTTAGGGAGCAGGGAAGTCGGAAGTGGGAAAACAATCCTGTGTACCTGATAGTTATGCAAACCGCCGTATAAGGGTGTAAGCTTCTAGAAAATGAACATAGGGTCAATTGGCAACTATATCTTCCCTAAACTCATTGGCCTCAAAGGTTTATAGAGTAAACTTGTTAGGGCTCATGTCACCCCGTCAGCTCTAAACCTGATCAAACCTCTTTCTAAAAGAGTCACAACTATTAAACTTATGGAGAAAAAATGATTAATTACAGCTTATTAGAAAATAATATTGCAAAATTTTATAAAATGTTTAATGAAGCACAGCCTCAAAAACATTTAGTTATTGATGATTTTTTAGAGCCAGATGCTGCAGATATAGCTTATAGATTTTTTCCAAAAATGGAAGAAATGGATACCCTAAAGGACTTCAGACAAAATAAAGCTCAAGATCCAGACATCACTAAGTTTCATCCTATCTTTAGTCAGGTTATCTTTGAACACTTGCATTCACAGCGTTTTCTCCAACTAATTTCTCAGATTACAGGCATATCTAATCTTTATGGGGATCCAAAATTATATGCATCAGGACTAGCTCAAGGAGCAAATGAAAGTTATTTAAATGTACATATAGATAACAGCTCCCATCCTGTTGAACCTTGGTATCGCCGTGTCAATTTGCTAATTTATCTTAATCCCAATTGGAAAGAAGATAAAGGAGGTCACTTAGAACTTTGGTCAGAGGATATGTCTGAATCTGTGGCAATTTTGCCTATATTCAATCGAATGGCTATTTTTGCAACAGACAAGCAATCTTGGCACGGACACCGACATGTTAATACACCTGATGGCGATACCCGTAAATCGATTAATATTTACTACTTCACCGAAGAATCCCCTGATGGAAGCGATTACTACCACGTTACCAGTTTTAGAGCTCGTAAAAATGAAATATTTAATAAATTTCTCTATCCTGTAGATAATTTAGTGCGAACTGTGGCTCGTAATTTTAGGAGTAATAAAGATGATCACGCAGTTTTATTAGAGCAAAAAGATACTATTGATAAAAAGTAATCATCACCATCAAATACTAAATACCAGCTTAAGTTGCTGGTAATGTAAGTAGTCGCACATAAATAAAAGTAGCTGTGTTAAGTTTAATTAAGATACATAATCGTTGCCCTTGAGAGCGATCGCTGGATTTTATAAAAGTTAATATAGTGCCCTTTACTTTTGTCCGACTACTTAGCAACTTAAGCCTCCCTAAGACGATAGTGGTACACAATTCCTGATTCTAGTACCTAAAATTTTATTATTGAAGGAATTTAACTTAAAAAATCAAACTATGAACTCGGATGTGGGATGATGCATCAATTAAAAATGCATTTGCTCAGCATAGATTTAAGAATATACGAAAGTGTAATTACGGTGATTGATCCGATGAAAGATTTAGTGCGTTTGAATAACAAGGCCGCTTATCTAATACTGTTTGTATAGAAGGAACTAAGTAAAGTTAGTTCAAAAAGTATAAATTAATTTTTTTCAGCTAACTGGATTAAGTAAAGCCAATCTGAACTCCAAATGCTTTTAATCATCATGAAATCATTATTCATGAATTAAATTAATATAAATCTAGCAACTTACTCTATATTAAATAATCTAATTTAGTTTTAAATAAAAGCCAATTATCAGAACCATTGCCACAATTTTTTTTAACACTCTTAAAGTCAAAATTATAACAAAATACTATATGAACATTCTCGGTATAAACGCTTATCACGGTGATGCATCCGCAAGCTTAGTTCAAAACGGTCAACTCATCGCCGCCGTTGAAGAAGAACGATTCAACCGTGTCAAACATTGGGCAGGGTTTCCATCAGAATCAATCCGTTACTGTCTGGAAGTTGGTGGAATCACTGCTAAGGATTTAGACCATGTTGCTGTTTCCTTTAATCCCAAAGCCAACCTCAACAAAAAGCTTTTATTTACCATCAAAAATCGTCCTTCCCTCAGTTCCTTACTGGATAGATTCAACAAGCAAAGCAAATCCACCAGCCTCAAACAAGAACTAGCTAATGCTTGCGGATGCAACGAAACCGATATTCGCGCTCACATTCACAACCTGGAACACCATACCACCCATCTTGCTAGCGGTTTCTTCGTCTCCCCCTTTGAAGAAGCAGCAATTTTATCCATCGATGGCATGGGGGATTTCGTCAGCACATTATTCGCAGCGGGACGGGGAAATGAACTCGAATACTTCTCCCGCACCCATTTTCCCCATTCCATCGGTTACCTGTACAATGCCATTACCCTATACTTGGGATTCCCAGCCTACGGTGATGAATACAAAGTCATGGGACTGGCACCCTACGGCGAACCGGAATATCTGGAAGAATTCCGCCAGTTGATTTATCCCAAGGGTGACAGCTTTGAACTGAATTTAGACTATTTCAACCACCACCTGGAAGGAATTGCCATGAGTTGGGACGATGGCGCACCCAGCGTACAACCCTTCCACAGTCCAGCCTTAGAGAAATTATTGGGACCCGCGCGCACACCCAAGTCCGAAGTAACTACCAAACACCAAAACATTGCCAAATCCCTACAAGCCGTTACCGAAGAAATTATCTTCCACCTCATCAACGAGTTACACAAAAAATTCCCCAGCGATAATTTGTGTTTGGTAGGGGGAGTAGCCATGAACTCCGTTGCCAACGGTAAACTTACCCAAAACACTCCTTTCAAAAATATCTACATTCCCGCTGGTGCTGCCGATAATGGTACGTGTTTTGGAGCGGCTTTCTACGTCTGGAACCAGATTTTGAAACAACCCCGCAATTTTGTGATGGAACATGCCTTCTGGGGTAGTGAATTTTCCGATGCTGAATGCTTGTCAGCACTCCAAGAGCATAATTTGGAACCCAAAAAGCTAGACCGAGACGAGTTATTGAATCAAGTGGTTGATTCAATGTGCGCAGGAAACGTGATTGGTTGGTATCAAGGACGGATGGAATTTGGTGCCCGGGCATTAGGACATCGTTCCTTAATTGCCGACCCTCGACGGGTTGATATGCGGGATATTATCAACTTAAAAATCAAATTCCGGGAAAAATTCCGTCCCTTTGCTCCCAGTATTTTAGAAGAGGATGTCAGCGAATTTTTTGAACTGAACGAACCCGTACCGTTCATGGAAAAAGTATTTAAAATTCGTCCTGAAAAACGGGAACTAATTCCTGCTATTACCCACGTCGATGGTACCGGAAGACTCCAAAGTGTCAGTCGCCATACCAATCCCCTCTATTGGGATTTAATTAATACCTTCAAACAACGGACAGGTATCCCCATAATATTGAACACATCCTTAAATGAAAACGAACCCATCGTCCGCACTCCATCGGAAGCTATCAAGTGCTTCTTAAGAACCAACATGGATGTGATTGTTTTGGGTTCTTATTACGTCGATCGCAGTGCGATATAAGGGAATTTAGAATGCGCGAATTTAGAATTTAGAATCGGGAATCGGGAATCGGGAATCGGGAATCGGGAATCCGTAGTGGCGTGGCACACCTTAAATGTTGCTTTAGAAAAATACCATAATCTACTTT
>NZ_CEYLVT010000078.1:8435-29642 GCF_982860115.1 Moorena sp. | reverse complement strand
GGCTTTGAGCGTACGCAACTCTTCTATATTAGGTGCATTTAAGCTGACATAATATAAGACCCAAAACGATACTTTATCTACTGTCTGTTGAGCTTTGTTAATTGCTAGAATATCTAGTCTGCCAGTAATTTTGGTATCCTGGTCTTGAATATCAATATCAGCAATCCCTTCTTCAGGTGCGACCCGTGGCGAATTTAATTCGCCAACGGAAAGCGCACCTAAAAGGAAATCTTTATTGGAGAGCGATAGAAGCCAGCTAATCGCAGTAAGGGAAAAACCGTTAGGGATTTTACCAGTCCTTCAGATACTTTACCCGCGATTAAGTAATTATCAAAATCAGTCCGAATTTGTTCCAACTCCCGTTGCTCAAATTCAGTGATAGTGTCTAGGGATAACCGGGAAGTTAATGAACTATTGTATTGCCGTTGAAAGCCAAAGGTATGATGCACATCTTCTAGAGATAGGTGACTAGCTTGTAGAATTATCATAGGTTTATAGGGTTCCGTGTATAAATTGTATAAATTGTGATAATTATTGTTCCGAAGTTCCCTACTCCCTACTCCCTACTCCCTACTCCCTAAAACCCAATAATTTGTACCTCACCCAAATAATAATGCTATATCAGTTATCAATGCTAACGGCGTTGCCACCATACCAACCCAGCTGTGGTAAACCCGACTAAGGGCATAAGTAACAGGGCAGTCCAACCCAGTAACTCAGCCTGGATTGCTGTTAGGTTAATCCGTCGATTGTTTTGTTCTTTAGGGCGGATAGATAGGACTTGATCATCTTGCTTACTTAACCAGCTAATGGTGTTGAGAAAAACATCACCATTTAATTGCTGATCAAACCAACCATTGGTGGCAAAATTAGAGTTACCATAGACTACTAGACGAGATGAAGAAGTCTTTTTGTTACCATCCTCTTTAGGAGTGGCTTGATCAATCCCTTCAGCTTTGCGGCTTAATGCTACACCTAAGATTAACGGACCAGGACGATCGCGTTCTGGATTCAATTCCAGTGGCTGCTGTTTAGGATTACTCTCAGCCCAAGTTCTGTCATTGGTAATTAGCAGAGGAGTTTCCTGGATACCATCTACTGGGGTAATTAAGAGCGATCGCGCCCAGGGATAAAAGGAAAATCCGTCACCAAATTCCGTGGTAATGGGATGATTCCCGTAGCTGGTCACCATGGGAGTTGCTGCACCAAGCACTAAGGAACGTTCTGGAGCAGATGGGTCAATCACTAACCTACTGTCTAGCTTAATTCCCCAGTCTTTGAGAAAGCTATCCAATTTAGGATTAGTATCAGGGTCGAGCATCAATAGTAAGCTACCACCCTTGGATAGATAGTTACGTAACGCTTTGACTTCTTTTTCTAATAATGGTCGAATCGGACCTGCACTAACCACGATTGAGGCATCGGCTGGAACCTCTGAGCGTTCAGCTAGGTTAAGGGGTTGAACCGTAAAATTTTTATCCTCTAGAACACGTACGGCCTCAGATAATCCCCCTTCCACTTCTGCTAAGGATTTTTCTCCGTGACCTTGGAGGAAGTAAACCCTAAGCGAAATTTCCCGAGTCAAGGTTTCCATACCACTAGTAAGACTAGCTTCTGATAGAGGTTGGGTATCATTAACAGCTTGCAAGAATTGTTGCTTGTCTTTATATTGTAGATAAACCTCTCCGATAGACTGAACACCAAATTTCTGAGCTAGTGCTGGTTTTAGCTGAGGGTCAACAAACTGAAATTCAAAGTTTGACCCATACCGACGAAAGTTCTGTAACAACTCTCGGTCATCTGGATTAGGTTGTGGGTTAAAGATCCAAACCTTAAGGGGTTGTCGTAAATTTTGCACCACTTGTTGGGACTGGGGTGACAAAGTATATAACTGATTTTCTGTTAAATCGATTCGCTGAGTATAGCGCACCCCTATAAAGTTAATCAGCCCTACAATCACTAACATAGCTACGGTAGAAATAATAGCATTGGTTCCGACTTGGGTAGAACGGCTTTGCCAAAATTTCGGAGCCAACCGGGCTAAAAATACTAGCCCCACAAGACTAATGACAATACCAGCAATCAGTAATCCTAATGCGTCTGGGGACCATTTTTCAGTCATAATCCTGACAGTGATTCCCGCCATGGTCAGTAGTGGCCCGAGCCAGAAAAGGTAAAGGAGAAACTTCTTGGTTTTGCTTTTCTTCATCTCAAACCTCACGGGAGCTGCAACTATCATTACTTACTGATTGTAAGCATTCAGCTTAACCCGCTAGGTATTACGCATTAGGCTTAGGCGTTAGGCGTTAGGGGGTGAGGTGGTTTGAGCCTGGGACTTAGCACTGATGCACTGACCCACTGACCCACTTGGCTAGCCAATGGGGACTGTAGTTGAGTTGAGTAAATCATTGTGCGTTCCCGTAGGGGCTCAATGCTTAGCATGTCATCCCACTTCAGCGGGTAATAATGGGACAGCTATAGAGTGGAAAATTAAAATAACTATAGCGATTTATAGCCTAATGAGGTACACAGGATTTTTTCTCTCTTGGCTATTCCCTGTTCCCTAAAAACCTCACCTAATTTAAAACTGCTATAGCAATTCTATTTCCCATGAGGTACAAAGTTATCCCCCTAAATACCCCTTAAAAAGGGGGACTTTGAGGTTGATAAGTGTACTTCATAAATGCAATAAACGGTATATATAAATTGGTGGATAAGTTTACACTATTTTTATCCATAAAAAGATTATCCTTCATAGTTTTTTTGTAAACTTTGTATAAAGGCTTTGGTTGAATATAAAGTTTGTATAAACTTGCTGGGGGGTCATAATTGCTCCACAATGCTTACCAGTCCTAGCTTTCAGGTCAATATCATCATAAGTTTATGTATAGTTTGGGCTTTCAATTACTTAAAACTCAATCCGTTATTATTTTGTTGAAGTTGGAGTACTATAAAGCGTATACATTTTGTAACTGATGCACAAACCTACATTCGATGAGTGAATTTCCTGATTTTTATAACTATGGCTACCAAGTCAAAAAAACATTAGGTCAGAACTATCACAGTGGTCGAGTAACTTATCAAGCCATTCATCTTAAAACTCAGCAAAAAGTTGTAATCAAGCTATTTCAATTTGCTCAATATAACAGTAGCTGGCATGGTTACCAATCCATTGAAAATGAGATTAAGGTACTAAAACAGTTACACCATCCTAGGATTCCTCGCTATCTTGACTCCTTTGCTCCTGAAGGTGGTGTTTGTTTGGTACAGGAGTACAAAAACGCTCAACCTTTGTCTGCATACCCAAGCTTTACACCAGAGCAAATTCAGCAAATTGCCGTTCAAATGCTCGAAATTTTGGATTATATCCAGCATTTTTATAATCCGATAATTCACCGAGACATTAAACCAGAAAATGTTTTATTAGATTACAAAATGCGGGTTTACTTAATTGATTTTGGTTTAGCAAAACTTGCCTATGGTTCAATTAATGGAAGTACTACGATGGCTGGCACAGCTGGATTTATGCCACCAGAACAATTATATAATCACCCCCTCAATAAAGCATCAGATATTTATAGTTTAGGAGTGACACTTGTTTGTTTGGTAACCGGAATTACAACGGCGGAAATTAGTAATTTAATTGATTTAAGCAATCATCGTCTAAAATTCAAGCATTTAGCTTCAGGTTATAGCAAAGAATTTCTTAACTACCTAGACAAAATGGTAGAACCGGACCCTAAAAAGCGTCTTGCCAATCTAGAACGTATTTTTAAATCGGTTCCATCACCAGAGCCAATTCAAAGAAAACTACTAGCAGAGTTTAACAATAAAGTCAAAATAAATAACCTAAATAAACAACTAAAGTATGCTATAGTTACTGTAATAAGTTTAGGATTAGGTGTTACCTATGGATTAAACCAAGTTGAGCAACTAGTAGTAAATAAAATCCAACAGCACTTGAGCGATGGAGACTATGAACAATGTATTAACTTAGCTCAAGATGTTCCCGATTTTTTGAGCATCAATGAAAAATCGATATGCCTGTTAAATGACTGTTCTGTCGCACAACTAAATAAAGCAACTAAACTAGTAGAGAATCCCCAACTTATCTATAAAGGAATTACTGAAGCTAAAAAAATCCCAACTGAGAGTAATAGCTACCAAGAAGCACAAACGTTAATTACTCAATGGAAAGAATGGCAAAGTGATCAAAATTTAATTCAAAAAGCTCAACAAGACCTAAAGAAACGTAAATGGCAACAAGCCAAAGTAATGGCAGCACAGGTTAAGGCTGAACGTTTCCAGCACCAAGCAATTCAAATTATTAAAACTGCTGAAACAAAACTAAAAGCTGCTGAATTAGAAAGACTAGCTGCTGAATTAGAAATACAAGGAGAAAACCTGATCCTCAAGGCAAATCACTATGCTAATCAGCGACAGTATAGTCAAGCAATATCCATCGCCAAACGGATTCATAACGCTACGCCATCTTATCAAGAAGCACAACGATTAATTGCTGAATGGCAAAGCCAAATTCCTCAAGTTTTTAGAAATTATTGGTCATCCCCAAAAGTTAATGGCGCTCGCTTCGTCGTCGATAAAATAGAAAAGTGGAAAAATGGCCAATTAAAAATTTATTTTAAAGCTTATAATTACACTAATAAAGATAGCAGATTTGCCGATTTTATCGCCGTTGATAATTTAGGAAATAATTATAGAGGTTATTCAGGCTCTAGTTGGGATGGAACAGTCATGCCTTCTAGGACACCAACTAAAGGTTATATTACCTTAAAACAACCCCTAGATCCGAATGCCTCAGTGATTACACTTAGTTTTCGTCGTGTTTATACTTATAATCCAGGAATTAAACTAATCACTCTCAAAACAAAAGGAATCAGAGTTAACTAGTAAGGCTCTCCTTCTTAACAGCAGGATTAGCCGGAGAATACTCTCCAAAGCGCCAGCGTATAGGGCTAGCATTAGTTGTCTCTAAGACCTGCTCAATATGAAACTCCACTAACCGTTGCGCTCCTGGAACGGTAGTGAATCGTGAGTCATCCCAAATCACCTCGGCTGTTCCGGTCAGTTGTAAGGTATTGCCTCGCTCAAAATCGATGAATAGCAGACCAGCACGGGGATTCACTGTCAGGTTACCTAGGGTTTGAAACATATTATTGCCAGCATAATCGGGAAACACTAGCTGATGATCATTGATCACCTGGATAAATCCCGGATATCCACCCCGATGAGAGGCATCTGCCCCAGTTTCTGGATTGAAACTGGCCATGAAAAAGGTATCAGATTGGGTAATCCAGTCTTGCTCGGTTGTGGTCAAAGCCTCAAAGCTGCGAATTTCAGGCTGCGTTGACTCAGGGGTATCAGTCTCTAGATGACGCAGCTGGATGTATTTGGGACAGTTGAAAAATACCTCAGTGGTCTGCATCACAATCTGCCCTTTGCCTTCTACTCTACCCAAGCCATTCATCCGCAAGCGTTTACGGGTAGTCAGGTCAATCACCAGAAGTCCCAGTACTCCATTTTGCACCAAGTTTTCGTACAAGGGATCCCCATCGATAGGGATACAGTTAATCTCGACAGTTTGATTATCGAAAACTCGGACAAAACCAGGTTGACCAGTCAGCAGTGATGCCCAAACCAAGCCATTGGTATCCACACTACTAGCGATCGCTAATTGTTGGGTTGTCAGGAGCATCTGAGCAGCCGGTTTGATAACGGGAGTAATCATCGAGCTGAGTTTCTCAGCTTCTTCCCTTACCCCAGACCGAGTTTGAACAGCAATCTCTCCAGTGTGAAAGCTCATAATCTACTCCTTTGGGGATTGTGAGACAGAAAACAGCAGTTTTCTTATACACAGAATTTCTGTATATGTCTGTATCTAATCTGTCTGTATCTAAACTATAAAACTGTCCAGATTTGGGCTAAAGAAGACTATCACCCAGCACCGGACAGGATACAACCAGTCAGGGGTGTTAGGTCAATAGTTGCCTATCCCTGAAGTTTCTATAATTTCAGACTACTGGGAAGACAAGAGCAAAATGTCTCAGTTTTTGTCTCAGTTTTGTCTGGTGTTGTTTAACTGACAATGACTAGCCCCAGTTCGATGTCAGAAATTGCTGTCAGAAATTGGCAGGTTTTGAGGAAAGCATTCAGCTTAAGCGCTACGCGCACGCTACGCGAACAGTTATCAGCTATCAGCCATTAGCCATTGGCCTGTGGCCACGTTACTTGAGGTGCTTATCGGCTATGGGCACGCTACTGTTCGCGAAGCACCGATCTAGTAGCGCAATCGGTGCTTTTAGGTGCGCGCCCGTTCGCGCCCCGCGTCGGCAAAGCCCTCAAGGTGCGACCCGTGGCGAATTTAATAATTAGATGCGGAAAGCGCACCTTTGAATGAAATAAGCTGACCGCTGACCGCTGTTCGCGTAGCGTGGCCAAAGGCCTTCCGCTGACCGCTGACCGCTGACCTAAGAACGTTGAAATCTCAATGCATCAATAGACTGAGCAGTTAGAAAAATACCGATAAAGATGTAACTCAAAAACAGAATTATACTACTAGTATCCAAAACACCCTGAATCAGATTTTTATAATTTTCCAGCAACGATAAATGACCTAAAGCTTCCCCAAGGGGTCCACTAACATTTTTAGCAATCAAATCAATCACCCAAAGTCCCAAAACCAGAGCAAAGGTGAGGATTGCTGACAAAATTGAGCTATCAGTTAGGGAAGAAATGAACATCCCCAGAGAAAGCACCGATGCTGCTAGTAAAATTAATCCGGCGTGGGCGAGTAACGGTAGGACAGGTTGAACCGGGGGGTCTGTAGCACTAAATGCGATCGCTTCATAGGCAAGTAAGGGTAGCACCATAAAGCTATAAAATGTCACCACTCCCAAGAGTTTACCTACGGCTACAGCCCAATTCGTTAGTGGAGACGTTGCCAAAAGTTCCAAAGTCCTGCGCTTGCGTTCCTCAGCATAGAGTCCCATAGACAGAATTGGCAACACAAATAACGACAGTGAACCCATCACTTCCAAGAATTGACGCAAAAATACATAGGCAACATCCACTGGTGGTATCGGTAAACCCAATTGTTCTGCCGTTGCAACTTGGTTAATAATCCCCTCTTGATCTAAAAGAATTTCCACAAAAAAGGAGCCAGACAGCAACCAAAATACACCGGCGATAACATAAGCGAATGGTGAAGCAAAATATCCCTGTAATTCTTTCCTAAAAATTGCTAATATATTGCCAATAATTATCATTATTAGTTTTATGATAGAGGGTTATTTTTTTGGTTTAAGGTTTAAACTTGAATGTTGAATGTTGAATGTTAGTTAGGTAAGGATTAGTTATTCAGGATTAGTTATTTTAATGTTACTTAGTTAAAGGTTTTCAAAATAACTGTCATCCTTGATGCTTAATCCTTCATCGTTAATCCTTCATCAGACTCCTGAGACTCCTGTAAATCAGACTCCTCTAAATCAGGATCGGGTTTAGGCAGTGGTTTTTCGGTGGTAGTCAGTTTCAAAAAGACATCTTCCAGGGTAGCGCGAGTCCGTCGCATTTCGTATATCCCTACACCAGCTCCCACGGTCACAGCTGCAATATCCCGTGCGGGTTCTGCTCCCGGTGCTGATACGATGTGGAATAAAGAGCGTCCGCCAGGTAAATTTTGATCATTAACCAGTTCCACCAGGCAAACTCCTGGTATAACTTGTAATAATTTCTGTAACTCCTGTGCATCACCATCTATTTCTAACTCATAACCTGAGCCTCCGGTTAACTCCGCCAGTAACTTGTCTGGACTATCTGTTGCTACAATTTTGCCTTCATTGATAATGGCTACCCGGCTACAGGTCATACTCACTTCTGGTAGAATGTGGGTAGATAGGATAATAGTATGGTCACCAGCAAGGCTCTTAATTAAGTTACGGACATCAATAATTTGTCGAGGATCAAGACCCACTGTAGGTTCATCTAAAATGATGGCCGGTGGGTCATGTACAATCGCCTGAGCGATACCCACCCGTTGACGGAAGCCCTTAGAAAGCTTGCGGATCAGTAGCTTGGCCTTGCTCGTTATGTTACAGCGCTCCATGGCAGTTTTGACCTTAGTAGTGCGATCGCCTGCAGCAACACCTTTAATACGGGCAACAAAGTGCAAAAATCCTTCAACGGTCATATCCGGATACAGTGGCGGAAATTCCGGTAAATAACCAATTCTGCGTCGTACTGCCATAGAATTTTCATGAACATCATAATTAGCAATTCGGGCAGTACCATGGGTTGCTGGTAAATAGCCTGCCAAAATTCGCATGGTAGTGGTTTTACCTGCACCATTCGGTCCAAGGAATCCTAGGATTTCTCCTGGTTCAACCCTGAAAGTCACATTCTCTATCGCTGGTGTGGTGCCATAAATTTTGCTTAGATGCTCTACTTCTATCATATTATTAAGTATTACGTGTTAAGTAATAAATATTAAGCATTACCTATTCAATATTACCTGTTAATTATTGCCTGTTAAGTATTACGTATTAAATATTACGTGTTAAGTATTACGTATTAATTGCCATTTACTGACTAATATGGTTAAACCTACTATTTAAGTTAACCCAGTCACTGGTGAAGATAGCGATACTGGTGATACTTTTCCATTTAAAACGTTGACTAAGGCACTTTCTATTGCCACTGCTGGAATCGTTTTGATGCGTCAGGTGCAACCGGTATTGCGTCGTAATCTGATTGATAACAATACTCATGGTAGTTTACTGGTTAATGGTAGGGCGCTTACCAGATAATGGTAATTCTCAAGACCCAGCGGGTAATATCCTGCGCAATAATGGTAAGGTTGATATCCACGCATAGCAGCTCTGTCAGC
This sequence comes from Moorena sp., assembly GCF_982860115.1. NCBI lineage: Bacteria > Bacillati > Cyanobacteriota > Cyanophyceae > Coleofasciculales > Coleofasciculaceae > Moorena > Moorena sp. The sequence continues at coordinate 20,740 of NZ_CEYLVT010000078.1, read as the reverse complement.
TTAGTTTCGCTGGGCAATCAGCTCAATCCATCTAGAATTGAGGGTGCGGTAGAGTTGCGTTCATCTCAAGTTCCAGTCCGGCAGACGTGTCACTGAGTTCAACTCACCGTATAGTGTTGTCATGAGTCCTAAGTCCTGATTTCAGTGACCAAGCAACTCACTACCAAAACTAGTTGCAAGTTCCAGGTTGCAGGTTACAGGTTGCAGGTTGCAGGTTGCAGGTTGTAGGTTACAGGTTGCAGGTTGCAGGTTGCAGGTTGCAGGTTGCAGGATATAGGTTATATTACCAAGCGACTTTGCCCGAAGCCGCTTTGTGTCGATAATTTGTCACCTTTTTACCTTTCCACCTGGAATCGTACCACCTTCCCACCTTGAACCCTTTTACCCATGACCAATGACTCAGATTTAGCCATTGCCTATGCCCTTGCCTTGCTCAGTCACTATGGGTTTGAGCTCAGGGGTTACACTGTAGAAGAATTAGTCAATCTATGGATTGAGAACTATCCTGCCAATTGGGTGCGTCTAGCGGTGATTGAGGCTCTTTATCAAGGGCGTTACAAAGCGATATCTGTAGAGCAAATTTTGGCAGTCTGGTTACGACGAGGACAACCTATATATCGCTTTAATCATGAGTTTGAGCGGATGGTTTGTCGTAAATTTCCCCAAAATTTAACCGCTCCAGTGGATAGTACATCCACAACCGAGAGCTTAGAACTAAGTTTACAGTGGTTCGACAATGTTGCTGAAACCTCTGTAGGTACTAGTTCCTATAAAACTACACCAGAGCAAGAGATGCTTGAGTCAAAGACACTCCAAGCACCACCAACAGGGCAACAGGACACTTCCCCTGAACCCAAGACCATACCATCCAAAATACCTGAAAAATCAGTCAAGCCCAGAGAAAGCTTCCCAAAGCCTCTGAGCAAAGCCCGTGCTAGTCCTATCTACAATGTAGATTGGTCAAGTTATGAGCTTAACAAGAAGCCAATTAACCAATTTCATCCACCACCAGACTCTTCAGATGTCTACCTTAAGCTGAAGGCAGTTGTCCAGCACCAAGACTCTGGTACAGTCACAGCTACGGTAGTCAATCAGCAGGTCAGCGATTCGGGGGAAGATCTCGACGTCGAAAGTAGGTCAGAGGCAGAGAGTCTTTCTCAGGCCACTGTTAAATTGGAGCAAAGTTAACCATCCCACGATTAATCCCCGTGGGATGATTGGCCCTAGGCCACGCGGGGCGCGAACGAAGCTAATCATACCAAATTCTCCCTGATACCCCTATGGTATACCCCATTGTGATTAAATTATTTTTTATAAACTTTCATAAAACTATCCAGTAATTTTTATTAAAATTTCATATATTATGTAAATTTATAGTGATTAATTGATAGATATAATTCCAGTCTAAAGTCCTTTAGCCAAGTCTAGCATCAGGATGCAGGAAAAAAGTTTTTATTTTCCCCTATTTTCTGGTTTAATAGCCGGACTTATTTTTGGGATACAGCTGACCTTATTTGTCCAAATAATTCTTGAAAACTACTCTGCCAGAGCCTGTGCCAAGATTCCCGATGGCAAATTTGCTGTTTTTGTACCAACAAGTTATTTATTGAATAAAATAAATCTTAAACGAGTCGTTATATCTAACAAATGGGCTTATAATTACAATTGTAAGCTGTTTAAATCCAAACATGATTATATTAAAAATTCTAAAGTCATTAAGTCGGATTCATTTATAAAAGATAACTATGCCCCAGCCGGTTATATACAGGTGCCATCAGAGAGATATATGCTCAGGAAAGTGTGGCGAGGTACCCTGATTGGCTATTTTTCTGAATATGAGGCAAATTTAGTCAGGAACAAAGTCCTAGAAAGTGCTTACAGTAAAGAACCAAAACCTATCGATAAGCCTTTTGTAGTAAATAACATAAATACTAATAATTGAGACTATAAGCATTCAGCCGTCAGCCCCCAGCCCTCAGCCGTCAGTGGTCAGTGGTCAGCTGACGTAACATAGATTAAACCAATGCTTACCTGTTTTATTCAAAAGCTGATAGCTGTTCGCGTAGCGTGGCCATTCGCGTAGCGTGGCCAAAGGCCAAGGCCAAGGCTGATGGCTGAATGCTTATAGCTGATAGCTGTTCGCGTAGCGTGGCCATTCGCGTAGCGTGGCCAAAGGCCAAGGCCAAGGCTGATAGCTGATAGCTGATAGCTGATAGCTGATAGCTTACCTTTCAGGTAACACCAAGACGAATTTCTGTGGCTAGAGAAGCCATGGTTAATTGCCCCCCCTGCTGGAGAACGTTAGTGCGTAAGCGAAAGTTAGGGCTAGCAAACCAAAAACGTTCTTCAGCATATAGAGTTTTCCCCTCTGTAATCATTGTTAAAACATCATCCTGGCCGATACTGTAACGACATTTTAGCGATGCAGCGAGGTAGCGCGGTCTTGGGGGTTCCCCCCATGAGCGACTACCGGTGCGGTCTTGGGGGGAACCCCCACTCGCTATTGCATCAAGAAACGAAGTTTCTTCAACATCACCATTAGTTCGCAATAGCTTGCCAATGTCGGGATTTTCTGGGTTGGGAACAGGTACAACAACAGTGGAACCAGTTTGCTTTTTCTGCTCTCCTACTACTGTACCGTCCCAAATCACTTTTACACCAAATATAGCTATACCAGGCTCTATTTGGTATTTTTTACAGAGTTTGATTACCTCTGGGGCATCACCAGATAGCATTTCCATAGTGATGTTGGACTTACCATTTTTAATGGGTTGAGAAGTAATATGATTACTAGTACGTTGAGAAAACCATCTGCCAGCACTCTGCTCAAAAAACTCTTTAATATCCATTGGCTAAGATTGTAAAAATTTGTGGTAGATCGTGGTGGATCAGTGATGTTGGTAATTTCAATCAAGTGGTTCACTATTGATTCTATCGTGCTATGGTTAGCCGAATTACCAGGATGCTACGCTAGCTTGAGGCTTCAGACAAACGCAATAGAGCCATTTGAGCGGCTTCAGATACTTGAGGATGGCTGTCTTTTGCCAAATAGTTTAATGCCGAGATACTTTTGTCCTGACCAAGTTGACCGAGGGCTTCTGCTAAACGTTGACGCACTATCCAATCCTCTGACTGGGCAAAGCGTAGAATATCGTCTATAGCTTCTGTAGCTTTAATTTCCCCTAAAGCAGCAATAGCAGCTTGTTGGACTAGTACTTCCTGACTATCTAAGGCCTTGGTCAGCACATCACGAGCACGGGGATCTTGGAGATTACCTAGGGACACAGCAGCACTAAAACGTACCAACCATTCAGTATCTTCGTAGAACGCCCTAACTAGAGGTTCAAAGGCTTTGGGGTCACCTAGATATCCCAAAGCTCCAGCAGCAGCAGCACGAATTCCGTAATCTGGGTCAGTTGCCATGAATTTGACCAAAATTGGGTAGCATTCTTCCGTAGGCTTCACTCCCAGGGCGAATATAGCCATAGAGCGAACTGGTAAATTGGGATCATCAAGTACCTTTTTAATTAGGGGCACGGCATCACTGGCTTGAACAGCCCGTAGTGATGCCAGAGCCATCAAGCGATCGCGCATGTTAGGGCTTTCCAGCTGAGCAGAAAGTTGTTCTAAATTAGGGGGCATCATAGTTTATTGGGGTTTGGTTGACAATTAACCTCAGGGGAGTATTAGCATCGGTTGTGATCCGTTGAGAATCTACCCAGCTGTCTGGTAAAGTAATCGCTCTATAAGCATTCAGCTATAAGCTATCAGCGATTAGCGCTACAGATGGTTCTACTTGAGGGGCATTCAGCGATTAGCGCTACAGATGGTTCTACTTGAGGGGCTATTGGCCTTTAGCAACGCTACAGATGGTGCTTATGGGTTAGGTCACAGCGTCGTTCGCACAGCGTGGCCAAACGCGCCCCGCGTGGCCTTTTGGCCAAGGCCAAAGCCTGTGCCACGCTACAGATGGTGCTTTTGAATAAAATAAGCTGAGTGCTTAGTGCTGACTGCTTAAATCCCTCTGACCTGCTTGCTAGATCAATCTTTATACACAATTGTCGCTCTGAGTCATAGTTTTGGGAATGCTATGGCTGTATCTATGGAAGTTTTTTAGTCAACTAGCTATGGCAAATCCATTCAACTTTCGGCATCTGAGTACAGGTAAGAATAGAAAACAGGCTGATGTGATAAATACAACAACCCAAGTCACTTCTGCCACAGTTGCTGATGGTAACTGTTGAATTGAGAGCTGATCGTTCGATTTTGAGACATCAATGATGAGATTAGAGCAGTTCCAGATTCTACGTGAGCTTACAGTCGATGAAGCAGCCTTTGAGCAGCTTCAAGAAATTTTATTAGCTCAGGAAACCAAATACCAAAAGGCACAAGAGCAAATTCACTTTCAGGCTTGTTTATTAGATAACTTACCTAGTGGGATTATTGCCATAGATATGGACGGAAAAATTATCCATTGGAATAGTTATGCCTGCAAGCTATATCAATGGCAAGCCCAAGATGTTATTGGGTCGCAGCTATCCGAGATCATGTTTCCCTCTAGAAGTCATGCTCCCATCAAAGAAATTTTTGCTCAATTGTCCCAGTTAGAGGTTTGGCAGGGTGAGTTGCTTATTCAACGCCAAGACGGTAGCCGATTGGCTAACGATTTTACCATTAGTGTCCTACAAGATCAGGTAGGGAAACAGATTGGTTTTGTAGCAACTGTCGTTGATGCTAAAAAGGGCAAACAGGCACAACAGATCGCACTGTCTAACCAGGTGGCTCAAGATCAGCTGAGGGAGGCAATGGGTGATTCCCTTCGGGAAAACTTTGCAGCCCGCATTCGTAAGTCTTTAGATGTGGAGACAATTCTGAATACCACAGTTAATGAAGTTCGTCGATTGTTACAAGCAGATCGGGTCGCGGTTTATCGCTTCGAGTCGGATTGGAGAGGTAGATTCACAGTAGAGTCTGTAGAATCACCCTGGCAGCCGATTACAGGTAGGGAAATGTATAATCCCCACTTCTGGGAAACCCATGCTAATCAGTACCGGTATGGTCCGATCCAAGCGATTGAAGATATCTATTCTGATTCTGGGGGCTTGTCCTCCTATGAAGTTAATTGCCTAGCTCAGTTTCAAGTCGTTGCTAACTTGGTAGTTCCGATCATCTGTCACCCTCAACTAGACCAAAACCAACCATTAGACTCACCTCTGTGGGGACTACTGGTTGCCCATCAGTGTAGTAGACCACGACAGTGGCAGTTTTGGGAAAGAAATTTGTGGAAATCAGTAGCAGACCATGTAGGAATTGCGATTCAGCAGGCTCAAATTTATCAGGAAAACCAACTCAAAGCTCAACGGGAAGCAACGCTCAATCAGTTTACTCAAAAGATTCGTAGCTCTCTTGATTTAGAGCAGATTTTTACCACAGCCACTCAAGGAATTAGTCAGCTGTTGGAGGTTGACCTAGTAGAAATTCAAGAATATCTGCCACAGCAGCAGGTTTGGTTAACCGTATCTCAATGCAGTAAACACCCTAACTTGAGAAGCCCAATGGGAGCTGAAACTCCCGATGTGGACAATCAGATTAGTCGCAAAATCAAAAATCTCGAAGTGGTGCGTATTAACAATAGCTGCAACTTAAACCTTCAGGATACTTGCCATGGGTTAATTGTACCACTAAGGTTTCAAAACCGCCTCTGGGGAAAATTGTGCCTGATCAAGATTGATCGTGATTACCAATGGTCTGATGGTGCAGTGACTTTGGTGCAGTCGATGGCTGAGCAACTTGCGATCGCAATTCAGCAAGGCCAGCTTTATCAGCGGCTGGCTAACCTTAACACCGACTTAGAACGGCAAGTACTCGAGCGTACCCAACAACTACGAGAGAGAATCCAGGAACTACAGAGACTAAACATCCTCAAAGATGATTTCTTAAGTACCGTTTCTCATGAACTGCGCACACCTCTATCCAATATGAAAATGGCAATACAGATGCTCAAAATTGCTCCAGAGAGTGAACGACGACAGCGCTATACAGAGATTTTAGAATCTGAGTGTTACAGAGAAATTGAACTAATCAACGATTTACTCGACTTGCAGCGTTTAGAAACCGCCTCTTATCAGGTTTCGCGAACAGTAGTAGACTTGAAAATCTGGTTACACCGAATCATTGATTCCTTTTGCTCCCGTATCCAGGCACAACAGCAAATTCTCAAGTTGACTTTGTCAGATAATTTGCCATCGGTTTTGATTGACAAGACCAGCTTCGGCCGAATTGTGACAGAACTGTTCAACAATGCTTGTAAATATACTCCAGCCAACAGACAGATTATTCTTGAGTTTTTTTACCAAAACAATCCGGATATGATCGCATCAGATACCGTACCCAAGGTAATATTTAAAATCAGCAATCAAGCTGAGATTGCTGATACGGAATTACCCCACATCTTCGATAAGTTCTATCGCATTCCTAATGCTGATCCTTGGAAGCGAGGTGGTACAGGATTAGGTCTAGCTTTGGTCAAGGAGCTAGTCAAACAGCTCGATGGCATCATTCAGGTAGAAAGCTCTCAGAGATGGACTACATTTACCGTGCAAATTCCGGCTCCTCAAGGATCCGAACTAAATGAACACGACAACAGTTTGACGATAAAGTTCTAATCTACCTTCAATGCTTAAGGGATTGCTTGGTCTGTTGCCCAAGGCTATCTTTTGCCTAAGGATAGCGGTTAACTGATAGTTAAGTTGTGCTATCCTAATCACTTCTGACTTTCCCGGTTTGAATGGAACACCATTATATTAGTCTTCATGTTCTTCAAACTGATCGACTAATTCCGCTGAAGGGGGTCCAAAAGCGGTGTAAATGGATATACCAGTGATACCGATCACAAAAACAAGGATAACAATGCTAAGGACTATTGCGGGTTCCATGGCTCAAATCAAATATTAAGTGTGTCTGTTGATGCAGTCGCTTGGATCGCTCTCCAGCCCCGTGGAAACCACGCCAGTTGATCTTGGGGGGAACTCCCTTTGGCGGCACTGCCTCCCCAAGACCGCACTGCCTCCCCGTGAGGCCACTGCATCGCTATATTAGTCTGTTTTCTTTTTGAGATTCTGCTGTCTAAAATCTAGACAAACCTATACATTTAGTTCACTCTGGATCGAGAGCGTGGCAGGGTATAACCCGAGCTGTGCTTGAACGATCACGCCAAAGGCGAGCTAAACGGGATCTATTGTCAGAAGTATAATCAGAGTCAATTGTAGCCTTTTTTGATGTTGTGTTAACAAATTTTAGTTTTATTGCTTTTTTTTAAGAATACCACAGAATTTTAACACTGTTAAGATACATGGGAGCAAGTCAATTTTGTAAGAACACTTGAACTATAGTGTTTTCGGGACTTCACTACGATCATGGGGTATGTCGCCCAACCTACACAAGGCTTGGGGTCTCCCGTTATACCCGAAGTTAGAGGGAGACCCCAAGCCTGACTGGGTCTCTTGATTTTGGACTTAAACAGTGGTATCAATATTGAGGTGCGACCCTAGGCGGCGAGCAATCCCTCGCGGCCTAGGAGGTGCTCACCTATTGAATCGTGGATTAATGGCGGTTGGACTGCCGCTCAATGGCTGTGGTAAATCGGTACAGGTGCCCTTGACCTTGGCGAATTAAATTCGCCACGGGCCGCACCTCAGGATATCGAACGCGCCCCGCGTCGGCATCCGCCGAGGAGCAGCAATTCTCATTCGTGATTCGTGAGTAAGAGCGCGCCCACATCATAATCTTTGATTTGATGTGGGAGTAGTCACAATATCTATTAACATAAATCTAAATTTACCATAAACTCAATTTACCCATGGCACAAAGAACTCGGCTAGGAGATATTCTCAAACCCCTTAACTCCGAATATGGTAAAGTTGCCCCAGGTTGGGGCACTACTCCTGTAATGGGAGTCTTTATGGGGCTATTTTTCGTCTTTTTGCTGATTATTTTGCAGATTTACAACAAATCAATCCTCATTCAAGGTTTCAATGTTGATTGGACAAGCCTAGGGCAGTAGTCTACTCCCTGCCTAAACTGCTAATTACTAAAATTTCAGCTCCCTCCCGGCTTGTCCGGGTTTTTTAATGCTTTTGACAGCAATGGATAGGCTCGGAAGTCACATCGGATAACTCCCTGGCTTAGTCCAACTGGCTTAGGTCAAAGCAACAAAGCAATAGCGGTCAATTTGGGTCAAATGTGGAATACTAATAACAGCAAACTAAATAACAGCAAACTAGTAACAGCAAACCAGAACTTGACAAATCCCAGGAGGTTATATAATGAACGTTTTTGGTATGGGTTTACCGGAAATGGTGTTGATTATGGTCATTGCCCTATTAGTATTTGGTCCTAAGAAGTTGCCAGAAATTGGTCGTAGTCTGGGTAAAGCCATTAGAGGCTTTCAAGATGCCTCCAAGGAGTTTGAAAATCAGTTTAAGCTAGAGGCACAACAGATAGAGCAAGGGCTGAACACCCCTACCCCAAGTGAATCTGAGAAAACTGCCACCAAAGAAGTTGCTACAGCAGACGTTGCTACAGCAGACGTTGCTACAGCAGACGTTGCTACAGCTCAATCAAACAATCATGCTACGACGTCTTCTCCACAAAGCTAATCCTAGGGACGTCGAGCCACTTCAGCAAGAGGCTAGACCAAAGCAGGCATGATGACTAGTACTGCTCCGGGGAATTAAAAATTATGGTATTAACAATTCTTGCATGCTTATTACATAAGCGTTTTGCTATTTTTGAATCGTATATTTATTTCCGCAGTGCTGTACTAGATGACTCTTGAACTCTAGTCCAGTAGCTCATTGGTCCATTGCCTTGGCAACCATTGACGCTCCACGAGCAAGGGGTTTTAGTAGTCGTGGAGTGTCAATAATGAGTTAGCTACTAGATTTACCATTTTTCTCATTCTTCTTAGCAGAAGGTGCCTCAAACTTGTAGCCAACACCTCGAACTGTCTGAATTAAGGAAGGGTCACTGGAATTAACCTCAATTTTCCGGCGAATTTGACCGATATGGACATCAACTACTCGCTGATCTCCCACATAATCGTACTCCCAGACTTCCTGGATTAACTCAGAACGGCGCAAGACCCGACCCGGATGACAGGCCAGAAAATGAAGTAGATCAAATTCCAGAGCAGTCAGAGGGATAAGTATTTCGTTAATAGTTACCTCCCTGCGCCCTGGATCGATGACTAAATGGTCGAAGACTAGGCGTTCTGCTTCAGTAGCAGTAACAGCCCGCTTCCGTTTCAAAATTGCTCTAACTCGATTTTCCAGCTCTTGTAAATCAAAGGGCTTGGTGATGTAGTCATCAGCACCTTGTTGAAATCCTTGATTTTTGTCAGCAGCATCCGACCGACTGGTGAGCAAGAGGACAAAGACATCAGTGCGGCTCTGCATTTGCTGACACAGGTTGTAGCCAAGGGCGTCAGGCAAATTGACATCCAGAATGACTAAATCTGGATTAAATTGCTCAAATGTGGCAAGAGCCGTCTTGCCATCTTGAGCAGCCTGCATTTGAAAATTCTTTTGACTTAAGAAGCGTAGAATTAAATTTCGGATTGCCGGATCGTCATCTACGACAAGAATCTTGGCGGCGGTCATAACTTTCCACGGAAAACGGGATCACAAATTTAAGACGCAGAGTGTTTTGACACCAACGGTGCTGTTGGGCATTGTAGACAATTATCCTCAGATTATTAGGCAATGCCAATAGTTGGTAAATCGCATAGGCAGATCAGTTATTTTCAAAATTCCCCCACAGTAGGACTTCCCGAACCACGGCAAAAAGTCTTTTTTTCTTCTTCTAAAGAGCAAAAAACCCATAGCCTTGATGGGTCTATATGGATTTACTAACGGTTCTAACATTATTCAGGAATTCTCCGGTGATTTGGCAACAAAACTGAGATGCACCGGCATTGTGTTGACTTCACTGCGGCACTGCTGTTTGAAGATCAAGCTACACTAGCACCCAGGGGCATTGGCACCACCCTCAACCAAGACTACTCTGTGACCAGTGGTTACCCAGAGTAAGGTTGAGAGTTTCTCGTGCCTAACCTTAACATATACATAACTAGTTTAAAGTTGCTGTCATACTAATGAAAAGAAGGGATGTGAAAACAAGGGATGTCTCGGAGGTCTTGAATGAGTGATAACAATCCCTATGATCAGCTTGGGGTTACGGAAGAAGCGTCCTTTGATGAAATTCAGGATGCCAAAGGTCGCCTGATGCAAAAGCATCGTGGTAACCAAAAGCTTTTAGATACCGTAGAGGCGGCCTACGATGCCATTATTATGGATCGACTTAGGATGCGCCAGGAAGGAAAGATTAAAGTTCCTGATCGCATTCGTTTCCCAGAGAAGGCTTCTCAAGCTCCACCGAGTTTTCCCCAAACACCAGTTAATAACTCTCCTGAGTGGCTTAAACGGTTGTGGGATACTCCGACAAGAGAAGACATGATCTGGCCGAGTGCAGTGTTCTTAATCTTAAGCAGTGCTGTGCTTTACACCTCATCGGCAGAGTCGATTTTGCCGTTGGTGATGGCTATAGGCTTTGGATTCACGATCTATTTTCTCAATCGGAAAGAACAACAATTTGGTCGTGCAATGTTGCTAACCCTGGCAGGTCTGTTTTTAGGTGTGGGATTGGGGAGTTTGCTGTGGAATTCTCTGGCAAGCCAATTCACCACCCTAGACTTGACACTAGAAAAACTGGCTACATTGGTGACATTTGTATTGCTGTGGCTGATTAGTTGCTTCTTACGTTGAAAATGGGGATTGGGGATTGAGGATCAGGATGTGCCTCCAAAAGCACGTTCCTTGTCTCGTAGTGGTGCTTTTCCCCTTGATGGGATATATCCCAAACGTCTCTACCCTTGCTTGGGTTTTCCCGGTGGAAACCACGCCAGTCGCTCATGGGGAGCGACTGCATTATGGCCATGAAAAGCAATTTTCATAAAAATTGCTTTTTTAAATAACCACAAACCTTGCAAGTCAAGACTTTAGGGCGATTATTTTATAAAAATTATTATTTTATAAAAAATTTTCATAGCCACAGGCTAGATACCCAATTTTTTTTAACTGTGTTAAGAAAATTAAAGTTTATCAAACTCTGTCTGTTTCCTGATCCCAAGTTCATTTGTCTGCACAGCTAGTTAGTGATATAATTACCTGAATTTTGCGACAATCTCACCACCATAGCTTTTTTAAAATAAAAAATGACTTGAACTTTTACAGTTAATTGTGTCCCACCCTGACCGAGGGTCAGGCGTAGGGCTCGCTCTAGCCGGATTAGCTAAAATCGCAAATTATACGGCTTGTAGCACTGCTGTATCTAGAACTAAATCTACAGCTTCAGCGAGATTATTGACGATAAAATCTGGTTCGTGGAGATTGAGCTGAGCGCGATCGCGTATTCCAGATAAAACTCCAATTGCTTTAATACCGTGGGTTTTGGCAGCCACTATATCCGCTTCTGTATCGCCAATCATCCAGACATCAGACGCAGCTGGGAGTTTTTTTAGGGCTTTTGCCATTAGCAAAGGTTTATCCTTAGTGTCACCGGTCTTAACATAGTCGTTACTCAGGCAATACCGTCGATTAGGGGGAAAAAATTTATCCAGGTCTAAGCGACTGAACGCTTCATCAAGCTCCCGCACCCGACGCATGGTCATGACGGCTAAATCTACACCTGCTTGTTGTAATTTTTCCAGGGCATCTATAGCTCCGGGAACCGGTTGATCATGAACCAAGTAGGGAAGAGTGTGTACAGTTTGACGGCGCAGCTGAGCAAATGCTTCAGCTTGACTGGGATCGAGACCTGAACGAATACCAATAATTATCTCCGGAACACGCCCCCTCTTACACTGCCAAAACTCTGCCTTGGACATGGGCAGGATTGGCTGGTTAGGGCGTTGGATTTCTTTGAGACAAAACTGGTAAACCCGATAGTAACGATCCGAGACATTCATGATCGGACCGTCAAAGTCTGTAAATACTCTAATCATTATCTAACAAAATGTAATATTTATTTACATTATTATCTCATCCCGTGAGTATTTATCACTAAAATTACGAATTTGTAACATTTACAATGTCTTATAACTTACCCATTACTCCTGACAAGGGTAGGTTTTTGAAATTTGGGTCGGGAGTCGGGAGTCGGGAGTCGGGAGTCGGGAGTCGGGAGTCGGGAGATGGGGAGATGGGGAAATGGGGAGATGGGGAGATGGGGAAATGGGGAGATGGGGA
>NZ_CEYLVT010000078.1:4460-8335 GCF_982860115.1 Moorena sp. | reverse complement strand
ATGGGGAGATGGGGAAATGGGGAGATGGGGAGATGGGGAAATGGGGAGATGGGGAAATGGGGAGATGGGGAGATGGGGAAATGGGGAGATGGGGAGAATTCTCTGTCTCCTGCACCTTATGCAGTCACGAATCGGGGAAACGGGGCATCTTGCTGTGGAACCGGCATCTTGCTGTGGAACCGGCATCTTGCCCGTTATCAATATTTTCACCACAGGCAGGATGCCCACCCCACTCATTCATATTGATCCAAAGATTCAGCAATGCCAGATTTTTTACCGATTCCCGACTCCCGATTCCCGATTCCCGACTCCTCTGGAGTTGTTACTGTTCAATCACTACTGCATTCAACCCGTCTAACCTTAAAGCCACTTGATAAGCCTTACCAACTTTCTTCAGTTTAAACGCTCCCAAGGATTGCAAAAATTTGGGGAATGTACCCTTTAAATTTAAGTCTCTCATCAACTGAGTAATGGGTCGAGAGTATTGTTTTTTAAATTCAGTAGCTATATGAGCGATGGGAACATAAGGATCTTTATAGTTTGTCTTCAAATCCTTGAGGAGTTTAACTAGTATCTCTTCTAAATCTGATTTAGATTCAATTTTAGATACAGGCTTAACAGTAGGTTTTAACTGAATAGTCTTCAAAGAAGAAGTCTTTTTAATGAAAGAAATTGGCTTTTCAAATAGAGTTACATAAAAATTTGAAGTCCCTGATATGTGATGAGTAACAAATTCCTTGGGGTAATCACTAAAAATATCGGTTGTTAGTTTTCCAGGCAAGCGCAGGGACACAACTTGATTGAGGGTAAGCTGATACTTTGATTCAAATAGATATGATAGTCTAGACAGGTTTACCCAAGCATTGGAAGTGCGTTTTTGTTCAGCTTTGAGGATGTCTTTGAGCTGATTAATAAATTCCTCAAGGGTGGGAATTTCTGGTACAGAAACCAGAGAATGGGCTTGAGTTTCACGAGTCTTGTTATTTAAAACAATGATCTTATCGTTTTGCTTACGCACCAAATAGACTTTTAGTCCATGGGTTTGTAGGGTGGTGCAAAGATGAGTCATCACCCCATCAGAGGAACAGACTAAGACTTCCTTGGCTGTTGGATAATGGATAAAGATAGAAGCGCCAACGGTAGCCATCTTAAAATCAGCGCTGTCCTTTCCTGGTGGGACGTGAATTAGCTCATAGCCACGAGTATGCAGTTCAGTGTCATACTTACCCATAGCACGCCAATTGGCAACAGCAATTTTGATTTGGATCGGGTAGGAACAAATTTGAGCTAGGAACTTTTCGGTTTCAGTATTGAGCCGTAAATTTTCGGCATCTAGCAGTAAGATGGCAATTCCTGTGCCTAGCTTTGGCAAAGGGGAAACCGATGTTGGGGTTTTATTATTAGTAGAGACAGCTAAGTTATGGGAATTATTCCCTGGCTTGGGTCGGATAGAGTGACGAAGTTTTTGGGTCAGTTCCCTAAACCTGGGGGAGTTGAAATAACCAGGAATAAACAGAACTTGCAGTAATTTCCTGACTTTGAGAATTCGTTGGGGCCAATCTTGCTCTTGGCTGAGCTCTGATTTGAACTTGGCCAGGAAAGCCGATTGATGACGGGGCTTATCCCAAGCGATTTTTCGGTATTTTTCCTTGAGTAATTCGGACTGCTGCTGCTGAACCTCAAGGATGGCTTGGTAGAGGTAAAGGCTAATTTCGTTGATCGCGGCAGAGTCATTCACGAATGGTTTCTGGTAGATTTGGTGAGTAATGTTGGGCAGAATATAAAAGCAGATCTATGAACCCAGTATATGTGAATAGCAAAGGGAACAGGGAGTCGGGAGTCGGGAGTCGGGAGTAGGGAGTGGGGAGTGGGGAGTCGGGAGTCGGGAGTGGGGAATATCGCATCAAAAATTATCACAATTCATTGTCTTGATGCAGTCGCTCATGGGGGAAACCCCCTTTGGCGGCGCTGCATCGCTTAGGTACCCTAAATATTTGGAAAAACGCGAGTTCCATAAAACTCAGGTGCTGGTAGATTGAAGGAGCTTCCAGCCAGAAGCCAGGAGTCGGTTAGGGTTAAATCTGTAATTATAGCGCTGATCAGAGTAATGAGGTATACAGAATTTTTCCCCTACTCCCGATTCCCGATTCCCGATTCCCGATTCCCGATTCCCCTTAACCCAAGACTAAAGTCCCTCAGGCAATTGAGAACTGGTATAGTAAAAATGACTCAGCTTAACAAATTGTAATCATGGCCAGAGACCTAAGGGGATTTATCCAAGAGCTAGAACAGAAGGGACAATTGCGGCGGATTAAGGCTTTAGTTGACCCAGATTTGGAAATTGCTGAGATATCAAACCGGATGCTACAAGCGGGTGGACCTGGCTTGCTGTTTGAGAATGTAAAAGGGTCATCCTTTCCGGTGGCGATTAATTTAATGGGAACAGAAGAACGGGTTTGCTGGGCGATGAACCGCTCAACCCCGGAAGATTTGGAAACTCTGGGCAAGAAGCTAGGGATGCTGCAACAACCAAAGCCACCTAAGAAGATTTCCCAGGCGGTGGAATTTGGCAAAATTTTGTTTGATGTGGTCAAAGCTAAACCAGGGCGAGACTTTTTCCCTCCTTGTCACCAGGTGGTGGTGCAGGAAAATGATTTGGATTTGAATACATTACCCCTGATTCGCCCTTATCCCGGTGATGCTGGCAAGATTATTACCTTAGGATTGGTGATTACGAAAGATTGTGAGACTGGTATTCCTAATGTGGGGGTTTATCGGCTACAACTGCAGTCTAAGACTACGATGACGGTGCATTGGCTCTCGGTCAGGGGTGGAGCACGACATTTGCGCAAGGCGGTGGAGAGAGGAAAGAAATTAGAAATTGCGATCGCACTCGGTGTTGACCCCCTGATTATTCTGGCTGCTGCTACTCCCATACCGGTTGACCTGTCGGAATGGCTCTTTGCTGGACTCTATGGTGGGTCTGGGGTCAACCTAGCCAAATGTAAAACCTTAGATTTAGAAGTACCAGCGGATTCGGAGTTTGTCCTCGAAGGCACGATTACTCCAGGGGAAATGTTGCCAGATGGTCCGTTTGGTGACCACATGGGTTATTACGGTGGAGTGGAGGATTCCCCCTTGATTCGCTTCCACTGTATGACTCACCGCAAGGATCCGATTTATTTAACTACCTTTAGTGGGCGTCCACCAAAAGAAGAAGCGATGATGGCGATCGCACTCAATCGGATTTATACCCCCATCCTGCGGCAACAAGTCTCAGAAATTGTGGATTTCTTCTTGCCCATGGAAGCTCTGAGTTATAAAGCCGCCATTATTTCGATTAAGAAAGCCTATCCAGGACAAGCGCGACGGGCTGCTTTGGCGTTTTGGAGTGCGTTGCCTCAATTTACCTATACCAAGTTTGTGATTGTGGTGGATGAGACTATTAATATTCGCGACCCCCGTCAAGTGGTGTGGGCAATTAGTTCTAAGGTTGACCCAGTCCGGGATGTCTTTATTTTGCCCAATACTCCCTTTGATAGTTTGGATTTTGCTAGTGAAAAGATTGGCTTAGGGGGACGGATGGGTATTGATGCTACTACTAAGATTCCACCGGAAACCGAACATGAATGGGGCGCAACGTTGGAGTCTGATGGGGATGTAGCAGCGATGGTAGACCGGCGTTGGGCTGAGTATGGGTTAGGGGATTTGGATCTCAAGGATGTTGACCCGAATTTGTTTGGTTACCAGATGTGATTTATAGGTCAGCGGTCAGCGGTCAGTGGTCAGTGGTCAGCGGTCAGCTGTCAGCCGTCAGCCTCAAATAGATTACTAGAAAGCGTTGCTGAATCTTCGGATGAATAGCAGTAGAGTGG
>NZ_CEYLVT010000078.1:269-4360 GCF_982860115.1 Moorena sp. | reverse complement strand
GCATCCTGCCCGCGCGAAAATAAGCATGAAAGTAGAGTGGGCATCCTGCCCGCGCGAAAATAAGCATGAAAGTAGAGTGGGCATCCTGCCCGCGCAAAAATAAGCATGAAACTGGCAAGATGCCAGTTCTACCAAGATGCCAGTTCTACCAAGATGCCAGTTCTACCAAGATGCCAGTTCCACCAAGATGCCCATTCTACCTCACTCTTAAAATCATTCAATTATTAAGCAATGCCTACTAAACAGCGATTGGCCGTAGGCCACGCTACGCTCCGGAAGCGTTCGCAAAGCCTGGCCGAAAGGCCTCAGCTTCCGCGCTTATGCGATTGGCCTTTCGGCCACGCTACGCGATCGCATAAATCCACTTAGGGGTTCTATAGCAACTGATCACCTGCGATAGGTTCTGTATCTGGCACTGATGCTAATATTGCATCAAAATGGTTGTAATCTGCTTTTTCAGCATAACTCTGCAATAGTTGTACAACTTTATGAGCTTCAATTTTTTCCGTCACAGCACTCACTAACCACTGCTCGATAGAAACTTGATTTTCTTGAGCAAGACGTTGAATTTCTTTCAACAAGGTATCAGGTAATTGTAACGGAGAATAACTCATTCTATAACTTGATCCTGTAAATTGATAGACTGAACGTAAGCATTCAGCTGTTGGCCTTTGGCTGATAGCTTAATGCTTACGAACTACTTATATTGCTAGTACAATAGAGTAAATTTTACCTTTCCAAGCCTATTTCTTGTTTGATATCCAAACTCTCCTGCTGGAAATCAGTGGCTTTTGAGTCGTCCCCCAGGTTTTTGTAAACCTTGGCGAGATTTTCCAGAGAGTTAGCTTCACCTTCACGATCGCCTATGTCTCTTGCAATAGCCAAACTCTGCTCGAAGTTTTCAATGGCCTTTGGATAGTCCCCTAGGTTTGTGTAAATAATACCGATAATATTCAGAGATACAGCCTCACTTTGCTGGTCGCCTATTTCTCGATAAATACTGACTAACGTCTGCCAATACTGCAATGCTTCCCGATCTTGACTTACTTGAAACGGCTTCAGAGGTTGATTATAAAATCGGTAATTTTGAGGTTTAGGGCTTTGTGAAGATTGAGCTAATGCTGGAGAAGTTGGTAATAGGGGTGAAACATTACCTAGTAAAGGTGGTGAAAAATTACCTAACAAAGCCAGCAGGATAATTAATCGAAATTTTGGAAATTTCATGACGATCACACAAAAAAAAATAGAATAAGGAATCGGGGGATTTTTCTGTTAACAAGTTCCCCGTTACTTGGTTAATTTTTACCAGTACAAGAATCAACCAAGGGCTGTGAATAAATTTTTTATCAACCAAGCTCCTGCCATAAATCTGCCCAATCCTGAGGGAGTATTTTATCCTAGGAATTAGGCCAACCTAGTTGAGGGAGGTTGGTGAAGGCATCAAACCACATCCCTTTGGGCATACTGTAAGTTTGAAGCTTGAAAAAAATCATCTATTTATATAACAGTGTTAGATCGGAAAATTATGAAAAGCAGTGGTATGAATTTTTAAATTTATCCAAAACCAAGCAACTAATCAGTAACCCTTTTTTGCAATTTAATTGCAATCAAACAAGACGTCTTTCAGAAGTCGTTAACAGCGGATTTGGGAACACGGAACAGTGGACAATAATTCACGAAAATGCCTGAAATTAAGCAAAAATTCTAAGATAATTCCCAAACTCCCCACACCCGGGCCCCGCGCCCACTCCCCTTTTTTTTTACAAATATCAGATGTACCCTTTCAATTCTCCCGTTCCCGTAGCGTGGCCATAGGCCTGCATAGGTTTATTTTTAAGCTGACTGCTGACTGCTGACCGCTGTTTGCGTAGCGTGGGCGTAGCGCATATGCTTACGTAATTAGTAGATACACAGGATTTTTCCCCAATCCCGAAATTCTCTCTTTTTTCTTCCCTATTGCCTATTCCCTATGGCCGACTCCCGATTCCCGATTCCCGATTCCCGATTCCCGATTCCCCTAAAGTGCTTCACCAATCAACGTAAATGCCGCCCAATCTTTCGGATTACCTGACTTCGGAATCATGGTCAACATCGCTTGGCGCAACGCTTGAGCTTTATCCCCTGTGCTGTTAAGATTCCGATAAAACTCGGTCATCAATTCTGTGGTTTTATCATCAGGGATTGACCACAAGGAGACCATGACACTGGGAACACCCGCTGCAACTAAGGACCGAGATAAACCAATCACGCCCTCACTCTTGATGTGACCGACTCCGGTCTCGCAGGCACTGACTACTACTAGTTCTGCACTGAGTTTCATGTCAAAGATTTCTTCCGCAGTTAGTAGTCC
The DNA here is from genome assembly GCF_982860115.1 of Moorena sp. NCBI lineage: Bacteria > Bacillati > Cyanobacteriota > Cyanophyceae > Coleofasciculales > Coleofasciculaceae > Moorena > Moorena sp. The sequence goes on along the minus strand of NZ_CEYLVT010000078.1, from coordinate 2,010 downwards.
GTCCTCTCCGTTTGAAGGAGCCAAGGCGATCGCACTCCCAATACCTGGGATACGCTTGGGATCAAATAACCCGTGGGTAGCCAAATGAATATATCTAGCGCTAGGCATCTGACGTTTAACTATGGCTTCGGTAGCTTCTTTTCCCAATAGGGGTTGAGCCTTTAACTGGGAGGCAATGTATTTAGCTTCTTTTTCCGCACCCTTGAGAGGAGATAATTCCTGAGGTGTTTCTCCAGGAGCTGGTGGTACCTTGGGCATGGTAGGATTACCAACTACCAGGGCAGTTTGGGCTGATTTAGGAAGGTTTTTCCGTTTCTGATGGGTTAAGCCCAAGACTTCGATGGAGGGAGCAGTGAGCATGGTGTGTTTCTCAATTAAGTACTTTTCCTCCCGGTCTTGCAGGGCTGGGAAAGGCACAGCAAACAGTTCTCTGTGAGGGATGAAGACTACACGGGCATTCTCATCCTTGGGCAGTAAGTCTGCAATCGGCTCAATCAGTAGTTGATGAAGCTGTTGTAAGCGTGGTTTCTCAATATTAGGGGAATCGACAATTTTGACAACATCAGTAATAGGGCGCTCGATTGTTACCCCTTCTTCCCACCCTGGTAACTTGAGTCGTAAAGTACCTTCGTGAGCATTAACTTCAAGCACTTCCCAGGAGTCTGGGAACTGGTCATCCTTGAGTTTGACCCAATCCCCCTGGGACGGTTGCCCGGAAGAGTCACTACTGCGACATTGACCATGGTCTCCAAGGCAATTATATCCCTGGTTAATCAGGTCTTTGAGAGAGGTATCTGGAGGTAGTTTAACCAAGCGCCATTCAATTTCCCCTGTAGGCTGGATCACCCAAATATAGATTCCATCACTGGGAATAATAGAGTATGCTACTAGTGTGGCATTCTGTTGCTGGGCAACCTGTTTGATTTTCTTCAGGTTAGGGTAATTTAGTTGAGTATCTAGTTCTGGGGATAACTCCTTTGTCAGTAATTCCACCAAGGCACGAGCACGTCCCCTCTCGGCAATTTCCAATGCAGCATCAGTTTTATTTCGAGCAATTAAAACTTGCTGCAAATTGCGATAGGTATCAGAGTGCTTCTCGGATAGGGGAATTTTATAGGTATCCTGCAAGCCTGTTCGTAAAGATTCCCTAACCTTCATTGCTTTGGTGAGGGTGGTTTCAGCTTGTTCAAGATCACCTGATTGAAAGAAAGCTAATCCTAAGTTATTGAGGAGTATACCTTTTACGTCCTGGTCTCCTATTGCTCCTGCAATGCTTAAACTCTGGTTTTGGAAATCAATAGCCTTTCGGTACTCCCCCAGGGAATAGTAAGCATTGCCAATAATACCCAGAGAGTAAGCCTTACCTAAGCGATCGCCTATTTCTCGTTTGATAGCCAAACTCTGGTTTTGGAAATCAATAGCCTTTCGGTACTCCCCCAGGGAATAGTAAACATTGCCGAGATTGTTCACAGAGTTAGCCTGACCTTGGCGATCACCTATTTCTCTTGCAATGGTTAAACTCTGGTTTTGGAAATCAATAGCCTTTTTGTAGTCCCCTAGATTTTTGTAAGCATTGCCAAGATTGCCCAGAGAGTAAGCCTCACCTGAGCGATTGCCTATTTTTCGTACAATAGCCAAACTCTGGTTTTGGAAATCAATAGCCTTTTTGTAGTCCCCCAGGGAATAGTAAGCATTGCCGAGATTGCCCAGAGATACAGCCTCACCTCTGTGATTTTCTATT
>NZ_CEYLVT010000078.1:0-169 GCF_982860115.1 Moorena sp. | reverse complement strand
TTTCGTGCAATGGTTAAACTCTGCTGGTGGAAATCAATAGCCTTTCGGTACTCCCTCAGTTTTTCGTAAGCAATACCAAGATTGTTGAGAGAATTAGCCTGACCTTGGCGATCGTCTATTTTTCGTGCAATGGTTAAACTCTGCTGGTGGAAATCAATAGCCTTTCGGT
>NZ_CEYLVT010000077.1:9928-29817 GCF_982860115.1 Moorena sp. | reverse complement strand
TGCCAGTTTCATGGTTATTTTGGGTGGAACTGGCATCTTGCCAGTTAGTTTCATGCTTATTTTCCGGCGGGCAGGATGCCCACTCTACTCGTATTCATTCCAAGATTGACGCAACGGCTAATTTTTTTTCCCAGAGATTAGTAATCATCTGTTCCATAAACAGTTTTGCCATCAGGCATAACCGCAAATTGTAAATCAGCGCCTTTTAGATTAGTGCCCTTTAATAATGCATCTTGCAAATTGGCGTAACGCAAATTGGCTTTATAAAGGTTAGCGCCAGTTAGATTAGCCTCCCTCAAAATAGCACCATAAATACTAGCATGACTCAAGTCAGCATCCTCCATATTGGCACCAGTCAAGTCAGCTTCTCGAAGCTCAGTACGATTAAGAATAGCAGCAGTTAAATCAGCATTAGCCAATCGGATATTGAGCAGAGTAGCATCACTGAGATCAGCACCTTTCAAGTTAGTATCTTTAAAGTCAGCGCCATCTAAGTCAGCAGAGGTTAACTTAGCGTTTTCCAAACGAGCACCAATTAGTTTGGCATCTTTTAGTTTAGCATTCTCTAGGTTACTATCGGATAAATTAGCTTGGCTAAAGTCAGCTCTGCTAAAGTCAACTCCACTTAAGTCAAGTCCACTCAAATCAATACCGATGAGATCACACTCTACACAGGTCTTATCTTTTAAGATCAACTCAAACACTTTTGTCTTGGTTTGTTGATGTTGACTGGTCTTACTGGAGTTATCATTAGTTTTTGTAGGTTTGCTGACCTGTTGCGCAGATGATAGATGAAGAGCAATTGGTATAGTTGCCCCTAAGATTGCAGCTATGATTAAAGATAGTTTAATGTTCATCAGCAAAAGCTTACCCAGATTGACCTGAGAGTAGCCCTCTACTTAGAGAGATACAATAGATTATTCGCCTCTACCGGAATAAAAGTTTAAACTTTTGTGTATAGCAATAGCAGCTGTTGGCTGTAGTAAGAGGAGAGGCTTTGCCAGAAGGGAGCGATAATAGAGCTAGTTTGCCGTTTGCTTGCCCTCACCCTCTGCTCCCTGGTTAAACTATAGGGTGTAGCCTAGAAAAAAAAATAGTTACTTAAAAAATTTCTTTGATTATAGCATGACATGGCACGAGAGCGTAAAAATTGGAATCAGGCTATGCTGCTAAAAGCTGCCATCATAGATGACAGCGTGGCCAACTAGATGGCAGTTAGATTAAATCTTAAAAGTTACCCACCAAAGCGCGGAATTTAAGGATTAAGGAAGTTCCATTATGTTAGTTTGTCCCCAGTGTCAGTTCGAGAACCCAAATGCCAACAAGTTTTGTCAACGATGTGGAACTTCCCTAACCGATAAAAGTTGTCATAAATGCGCTACCCAAGTTCCCCTAAATGCTGAAACTTGTCACAACTGCGGTGCCTTCACAGGAACAGTTTGGAGGGCTATTATTTCTAAGCAGGAAAATCCGCCAACCTCTGCCCAGGATTCACCTCAAACCCCGCTTGAGGTGTCAGACTCCTCAGCTGAGCAGGCTACCCCAGTAGCGGTGTTACAACCACAGTCTGACCAGACCGAGAGTGAACTAACCCAGCCAGAATCATCCCTAGAAACAACACAAGAGTGGCTAACTAAATCGGATACTATACTAACAGAGCCAGGGGATGATGCCACCTTGTCCCAAGCATCAACACTGTTGGCTGATGAAGCATCGATAAACAACAGCAGTGGCTCAGATCAAGTGGAACTAGAATCTGGGGAGGAGCCATTACTAGAGATTACCCCCATACAGGAGAAACCTAAATCTACTGAAGCTTCGACCTGGTCAATTCCTAATCTCGAAAACCCAACTTCTCAGACAGCAAGAATTGTCTATCTAGACCAGGGTAAGCGTTACAGAGTACTAGAACCTGAGAAACTCAGATATCAGATAGAGGAAAGTAAGACAACAGACTATAGTATCTTTGTAACAGTTTTGGACTGCCAACCGTTACAAAAGTCTCCCCTAGAAGCCCTGATTAATCAAACAAAATTGTCTCCAGAGAAATTTGATCTATCGACAACTCTAGAGCAGCCAAAACCTTCCTCGAAAGAAAATGTAGATGTTTGGAAAGTCCTAGATATCCCACAAAGTGCTAAACCCTATTTGGCTCTCAAGGACTTATGTTACCCTAGCGTGCCAGAAATTCATGATGTTTGGCAGCAAAATGGTAAGGTGATAATCCTGCTAGAAAACCGTTCAGAATGGCAGTTACTGAGTAATTTGTGGGGTTCTGAAGAGTTTTCTAAACTGCAAATTTTATACTGGCTCGATGAAATGGCAAAGCTTTGGCAAGCTCTAGAGCCTTGGCATTGTCGTCAGAGTTTGTTGGAACTGACGAATCTCCGGGTGGATGAAGACCAAGCACTAGGTTTGGAGCGTCTATATCCGGAGAGGGAAGAAAATCCCCTAACCCTAGAGGATTTGGGACAACTGTGCCAACGATTATTTAACCAGTCCCAGCGAACCCAATTTACGTCCTTGTCAACGGTTGTCCGGCAGTTGTGTACTAAAGAAATTGAAACTATTGAGGAATTGCGATCGCATCTGCAAGCCATTGCTGACGAACAAGAATCTGACCTATACGACCCCGGTATGATGAAATTAACTGAGACTGTACTCTCAGAAATGGCAAGGGCAGACACTGAACCTCCTGATAGCGAAGAATTATTGTCTGATCTATCCGCAACAGAGCAACAAGGGGATGAAATGCCAACGGTACTGTTGCCAATGAGCTTGCAGAGTCTCGATGATCTCGGTAGTACAGACATTGGTCATCAAAGAGATCATAATGAGGATTGTTTTGGCATCGAGACCCAACTCAAAAAGCAGGAAAATCCTATTGGTCGAACTATACAAGCTCGTGGTTTATATATTCTCTGCGATGGCATGGGAGGGCATGCGGCTGGGGAAGTAGCCAGTTCTATGGCAGTAGAGGTACTCCAGAATTACTTTAAAGAAAATTGGCAAGACCAGTTTCCCACAGAAGATAGTCTCAGGAAATCCGTGTATGTAACAAATCAAGCGATTTTCGATATTAACCAACAAAATGCTCGCTCTGGCAGTGGTCGAATGGGTACGACTCTAGTCATGATGTTGATTGAAAATACGAAGGTAGGAATTGTCCATGTCGGAGATAGTCGGGTCTATCGGCTAACTCGGAAACGAGGCTTAGAGCAAATCACTATAGACCACGAGGTGGGTCAACGAGAAATCCAGCACGGAGTAGATCCAGAGCTCGCTTACTCTCGCCCTGATGCCTATCAACTAACTCAAGCCCTTGGACCGCGTAGTGAGCAATTCCTAAATCCCGATGTGCAATTCATAGATATCGCAGAAGATAGTATATTCTTACTTTGTTCTGATGGTTTGTCAGATAATGACCTGTTGGAAAATCACTGGCAAACTCACTTAGCACCTTTACTCAGTTCCCGATCTAGCCTCGATCACGGTCTGGCTAACTTGATTGAGCTGGCAAATGAGCATAATGGTCACGACAACATTACACTAATCCTAGTTCGCGTGAAGGTGCGACCAAACTTGGCTCAACCAACATTAAATTAGGTCATTAGTTAGTCATTAGTTAGTCACTAGTCATTAGTTGTTTGTTATTAGTCATTAGGTTATTAGTTGTTTGTCATTAGTCATTAATCATTAGTTGTATGTCATTAGTAGCTGCCAGTATATTCTGGTTAGTCACTTTGGACAAAGGACAAAACCGACAAAGGACAAAACTGACAAAGGACAAAACCGACAAAGGACAAAACCGACAAAGAACAAAACCGACAAAGGATAAAACCGACAAAGGACTTTGGACAAAGGACAACTGACTATGGTCACACTGACCCTCTTAGATCCGTTAAGCCCCACTCCAGTGCAGCAGTGGAGCTTTCAGAGCAAATCTACGATTCGCATTGGTCGTGCTCCTGATAATGATGTGATTGTCGATGACCCGATCGTGTCACGACATCACCTGGAACTCAGGGCTAGTGCTTCCCCATCGGGTCCGATGTGGCAGTTGGTCAATCAGGGTGCCAATGGCACCTTTCTCAATGGTGTCTTGGTTTCCCAGGGGGTGCTGCCGGAAAAGGCTCTGATTCAGCTAGCCCAGAAAGGTCCACTGCTGCAATTCCAAGTTCAAACCCAGCAACTACCTGCCCTAGCACCCAAGCCCTTGGCTGAGACTACTAAGCCATGTCAACACCAAGGCAATGCACCAGGCAATTTGTTCTGTATTCACTGTGGTCAACCCTTGGTGCCAGTCGAGCGAGTCATTCGCAACTACCATGTTTTGCGAACCTTGGGACAGGGGGGAATGGGAACCACTTATCTTGCCTGGGACAAAGTTAACAGCAAGGATGGATACCCACTCCTACTAGTACTCAAGGAAATGAATGCTGACATGGCTCAAATTTCCAAGGCTCAAGAACTGTTTGAACGAGAGGCTCGCACCCTGAAAACTCTGAATCATCCCGGAATTCCCCAGTATTACGACTTTTTTGTGGAAGGGGGTAAAAAATACTTAGCAATGGCTCTGATTCACGGTGAGGATTTAGAAAAACGTGTCTTGAGCACTGGACCAGTTATCTTGCCCCAGGCAGTAGAGTGGATGATTCAGACTTGCGATATCTTAGACTACATCCACGATCGGCAGCCGCCTCTAATCCACCGAGACGTTAAGCCTGCGAATTTGATGGTGCGCCATCGAGATAACCGAATTGTCATGTTGGATTTCGGTGCTGTTAAAGAAATTGGCACCATACCAGGTACACGGATTGGAGCGGAAGGATATAGCGCTCCTGAACAAGACCGAGGTCAGCCTTGCACTCAATCGGATCTTTACGCTATTGGCCCAACTTTAATATTTCTGCTCACCGGGGAAGCACCTCTAAAGTATTATCAAAGGCGTAGTTCAGGATATCGGTTTGATGTATCAGGCGTTCCCACTGTTACTCCCCAATTAAGGAAAGTGATTGAGCGGGTTTGTCAACCAAGGGCTTGCGATCGCTACCAAACGGCAAAAGAACTGATGCAGGCTTTGGTTGCTTGTATTTAGGAGTCGGCGTTAATCAATATGAGCAGAAATTTAATGGGGATAATTTGGCGGTCACTAGTGATTAGGATATTGTCAATAGCAAATTAACCACTGACAACTTTCAATTCTCAATTTTCATTCTTACGAACAAATAGGTGCGCGCCCCCTAGGCCGCGAGGAATCCCTCACGGCCTAGGGTCGCACCTGATGAGATAGATACGTATTTAACCTCAAATTGGATCAGATCATTCTTCGTCCCAGGCTTCCACAGCTAGTAAGTCACTGATCGGGTCTTGCATGGTAAACCCGAATTCAGTCAGTTCCTGTTTCCAGTAGGACCATTCGTCGCCATAGAGCAGGGCAATTTTCCAAAGGCTGTCACTGGGTTTAATAATTTTGGATTCCGCCAGTGAACGCACATGGCGTTGCAACTTCACCATGGGGTGAGTAACTGTTTGAGTCATACTCTAAAATCTCTAAATCAATTCTGTTGTTAGATTGGCTTTTGCGAATACCTGAACTACAATGCTTCCCCTTTGCGGTAATGCGCCGATCTGTAGAGTTTTGTACGGCAAGGAAGCCCCTCTATACTCTTTTAGCGCAATTGGATGCATTTAAGCAAGCCCGATTTGGGTAAATGTACGGGAATCCCTACTTTAACGCTAACCATGGACACGTAGTCAGGTTATGATAGTAAATAGAGCCCAAGCAAGTTAGAGGCAATTACAGCAGTTTTTCCATGACCCAACCAGCACACCTTGCCCCCTATGGTGCCTGGAAATCCCCTATTAGCGCTGACATGATTGTTCAAGGCAGCGTTCGGTTGGGCAGCATTGCCCTTGATCAAAAGGATGTTTACTGGATTGAAGGGCGACCTGCAGAAGCTGGACGCAATGTGATCGTGCGACGCACCCCTGATGGCAAAAGTGTTGATCTGACTCCCGAGCCCTTCAATGCTCGGACTCGGATTAACGAGTATGGTGGTGCTGCTTTGGCTGTTAAGGATGGCACAATTTACTTCTCTAATTTTGCTGACCAACGTCTGTACCAACAAACCCCAAACTCCAAACCCCAACCTCTAACCCCTATAGCGAACTGGCGCTATGGTGATGGGGTAATTGACCAGGAGCGAGGACGTATAATCTGTGTGGGAGAAAACCACACAGTGGATGGGGAACCAGTCAATACCTTGGTTAGCATCAGCCTAGAAAACGGTGAAGATATTCAAGTGCTAGCCTCTGGCTGTGACTTTTACTCCTCGCCGCGCCTAAGTCCCGATTGCTCTAAACTGGCGTGGCTAAGCTGGAATCATCCCAATATGCCCTGGGATGGTACTCAACTCTGGGTAGCTCCAATCTTAACCGATGGTTCTCTAGGTGTTGCAGAGCCCATTGCTGGTGGGGTAGATGAGTCGGTATTTCAGCCAGAGTGGTCACCAGATGGTGTCCTTTACTTTGTTTGCGATCGCACTAATTGGTGGAATCTCTACCGCTGGCAACCAACCCAAGGGGAAATCGAACCCCTGTGTGAAATGGAAGCTGAGTTTGGACTACCCCAGTGGGTCTTTGGAATGTCTACTTATGGCTTTGATGGTGCCAATCGAATCATATGTACCTATACTCAGGCAGGAAACTGGCATTTAGCTAGTATTGACCTAAAAACGAAGCAGCGGTCGGAGATTGCTACACCATACACCAGTATTGCAGACCTAAAGGTAACTGATAATCAAGCGGTTTTTATCGCTGGTTCCGTAACAGAAGCAAGCGCTATTGTTCAGTTGGACTTGACAAATGGACAAATAAATGTATTAAAGAGTAAGCGTGAGTTAGCTATCGATACTGGCTATATATCGCGACCTCAAGCGATCGCATTTCCCACCACTAATGGACTGACCGCTTATGGTTTCTTCTACCCACCACAAAACAAAGACTACACCGCACCAACCTCCGAAAAACCACCCCTAATTGTTAAAAGCCACAGTGGACCTACGGCAGCGACTTCCAGTGCGTTTAACCTAAAAATCCAATACTGGACCTCTCGTGGTTTTGCCATGCTAGATGTCAACTATGGTGGGAGTACTGGCTATGGGCGGGACTATCGTCAGCGCCTGAAAAACAACTGGGGGATTGTAGATGTTGATGACTGCACCAATGGCGCGCAATACCTAGCTGAGCAAGGACTAGTTGATGGTGAGCGACTGGCCATTGCTGGGGGTAGTGCTGGGGGTTATACCACTCTAGCGGCTCTGACATTCCGAGATGTGTTTAAAGCTGGCGCTAGCTACTACGGTATCAGTGATTTGGAGGTACTAGCCAAGGATACCCACAAATTTGAGTCCCGGTATCTAGATCGCTTGATCGGTCCTTATCCAGAACGTAAAGATTTATATCAACAGCGATCGCCTATTCATTTCACAAACCAACTGTCGTGTCCTGTAATTTTCTTCCAGGGGCTAGAAGACAAGGTAGTTCCTCCTAGTCAAGCAGAAATGATGGTGGCAGCTTTGAAGGCTAAGGGGTTACCTGTAGCCTATGTCACCTATGAAGGGGAGCAACACGGTTTTCGTAAAGCAGAAACGATTAAGCGGACTCTCGAAGGGGAGTTGTATTTTTACTCCCGGGTATTTGGATTTGAGCTCCCAGAGGCGATAGACCCTCTAACTATTTATAATTATTAGTCATTATTTAATTACGTTAGTGTGTAGACATGGCTCAAGACCTGCGAAGTAAGCCAATGTCGGTATTTGTGTATTGGTTTCGATATTATTGTTCACCATAAACTGATCAACGATGACTAGGCAGGAAAAACAATCAATAACCAGTGAGTTACAAACTCAGGCCATAATCCTCGGTGGATGGGTCGCTCTGATGTGGATTGTAGAGCTGGTGGATATATTCATTTTTGGAAGCAAACTTGATCTATATGGCATCATCCCCCGTAACCCGATTGGGCTGCGGGGTATTTTATTTGCCCCTTTTCTCCACGGTGGTTTTTCTCATCTGATTTCCAACACTATACCTTTTCTTGTCCTAGGCTGGTTTGTAATGTTGCAAGAAACTAGCGACTTTTTCGTGGTTACCACCATCACCATGCTGGTAGGTGGTCTTGGGGTTTGGCTGTTGGGGGCTCCCAATTCAGTTCACATTGGGGCAAGTGTACTGATCTTTGGCTACCTGGGTTTTCTGCTATTTAGAGGCTTCTTTGAACGAAACCTACCCTCAATTTTTTTATCAATTCTAGTCGGCTTCCTCTATGGTGGTTTAGTTTGGGGTGTCTTACCCTCACAGCCCCATGTATCTTGGCAAGGACATTTATTTGGTTTTATCGGCGGGATCCTAGCTGCACGTCTATTGGCAAGACGTAAACTCTCTTCGTAGTGCTGAGTTGTCAGTGCTCAGTGGGAAAATAAAACCAGACAGACTTTGTGGGTCTGCAACAGATTCAAACTATCTGTCTGCTGGTGTGAGTAATATGTAACGAAAATTTTTTCCCACTTAGCACTCACCACGCTTAAGCTTGATGATCAGACCATAGAGGAAATGGCTCAAAAACAAAAATTCCCTCATCTTGTGGGTTCAAAATGGACAGCTAAACAGAAAACTTGGGGCTGGCGGCATTTCCAAGTGGTCAATCGTAAAAACCAAGGAAAGTGGGTGTTTGCTGAAATGATAGCTTCTTGTGACCCGAATGTCCGTTTTTGGCTGAATGCTAAACAGCTTAAAGATCCTGGCTTGTGGCAAGCAGGCTGGAAATCTTTAGCCGAAATCGAAAGCGAAGAGTAACCGTAAGTATTCAGCCGTTGGCCTTTGGCCAGGCTGCGGGCGCTAATCGCTGTTCGCGTAGCGTGGCCAAACGCGCCCCGCGTGGCCAACGGCCAAGGCCTTTAGCAACTCAAGAAGCATATATAGTAGCGCATATGCTTACGAACCTCCTACTCGGTCAAGACGAAATCCTTGGTGCAGATGATTAAAAGTCTTGGCTGTAAGCTAATGGTAATAGGTTTTAGGTATTTTGTATGGTTAGTGATGCGGCTCAAGATGTTTGTCACACAAGGGTTCCGGTTGACAGCAGCATCTGATTGATAAGATAAATGGCACGCTGTCTTGAATTCAAGGCAAGCTGGTAATTGTTTATGGTTAATTGTTTATTGTTTATTTGAGTTTTATGGCCATGGATGGAATTAATAAAGCAGAAATGCGGGAAAGACTGGGAAATCTTGAGAAGATACGTGATATAATAATAGGCTCTAAGCTTCGAGAGTATGATACTCGCTTCACGAAGATAGAGTCTGACTTATCCATGTGGCAGCAGGAAATAAGCGATCGCGTTGAGCAGATCAAAACGACTCTGTCGAAAGAAATAGCTGCTGCTGTAGATTCCCTCGAAAAAAAACTAAGTACTCTTAGTTTAACTGCAGCCGAAGAGAGGAATGAGATTCAGGAGCGGATTGAGCTGCTCAACAAAAAGTTTTCTAAGAGTATTGAGGTGCTGGACGAGACAGTCTACAAGCAGTCAACCGCCCTAAAGAAGGAACTTTCAGAAACTAAAGAACAGCATCAACAAGATGTCATGAATCTCAGAAAGCAGATTTTGGCCGAGCTGGAAACTAAATTTGCACAGCTCAAAGATGCCAAAGCCTCGAAAGCAGATCTCGGAGACCTGTTGTTAGAGTTGGGTTTAAGGCTCAAAGGGACTGAATTAGTTCCAGCACTCAAAGAAGCTAGTGATCGGTTGTCTGGGTTACCACAGACCAAAGGTCATAATGGTACGGTCATCTCAGAAACTGCTACTAATGATGACGAGCATCTTCAGTTAATCAAGCAAACTCAGACTTTGGAATAGACTTGGCACAGTCATGCAATTCCAGCCACAAAAATTAACTTGATTTTCTCTAGATATTAGTTTTAAATCAAAGTGCGTTCGCTTTTAGCGGAAGCTGAGGCCGTAGGCCACGCTACGCGAACGCTTCCGGAGCGTAGCGGCTCAATGCTCACGCATCGCTGATTTTTGCAAAAGGTTAAATAGTAACGGATAGCCACCAGTGGCATTTTCAAACCAAAATCCGGCTGAGAAGCATCAGCCGGAAAATTCTATTTCAGAGTCAATTGAGGTCAATTCGAGTAAAGAAGACGAGTTGAAGGATTTGCTGAATTTACTCGCTGACCTCAAAATTATTGATCAGACGGATCAACCTAGCCAACACTGTAACTCTGAGCAGCAAGGGATAACCTCTGATCAGGCAGACACTATTGAACAATCCCATTCATCCGGTGACCTTGAGGTTCGAGCTATTGAATCTCAAATCGACCATGGGATTAACAGCCTCCGGTCTAGGGTTCAGGAGAAAGAACCATTAGCTCAAGAAAGGGATCAACCCCAATCCTTCGGTGTCAAAGTTTTTCCCCATCAGAGCCCATCACCACAGCTTCCTACACCAAAGGAGCATCTGCGGCAAATGCCTCAAAATTCCGAAGATCCAGTATTAGCTGAGAATTTAGTCCAATCCGAAGCCACAGAAAGCAACCAAGACCTGCGATCAGACTCTGATCCCGACACCTCCGAGGAATTAGACACCTTGGCTGAGATTTTGCAAGAACTGGTGATATCTCCAGAAATGTCACAGTTTCGTGACCAGATAGAAACCCTAGCCCAGAGACAAGGCAGGCTTGAGCATCAGATTGATCAACCTCAAGAATTGATTAATCTATTGCTACCAGTGATGGCTAAGCTGCTGGATCTCACGGTAGCTCAGTTCAGTACCTCGGTGACCGATTCCCTGACTCCCATCATTGATGAAGTCATTGGCCACAAAACTCAACAGGATAAAGAGGGTGTGGGAGAAGCGATCGCTCCCGCAGTTCCAATAGCTATTTCCTCCTGCATCGAGAAGTGCCCAGAGGAAGTTGGGTTTGCGATCGCACCAGAAATGGCAGTAGCTATCCGGCAACAGATTAGAATGAAGCCAGAGGCCATGGTCAATGCTCTGTATCCGGTCATTGGCAGTACCATTTCCACATACTTAGCAGAAGAAATCCGAGCTATCAATGAGAAGCTGGAAAATGCCCTCAGCTTTGAAGGAATGATGCGCAAGATTCGCGCTAAGGTGCAGGGGGTTTCTGAAGCAGAACTGCTGTTTCGGGAGGTGATGGTATTTCAGGCGCGAGCTATCTTTTTGATTCATAAACACTCTGGTTTAGTGATTGCCGAGGTACAACCCTCTGACAGCCAGCATCTAGAGTCAGATATGGTAGCAGGGATGCTCACCGCTATCAGTAGCTTTGTCAATGACTGTATCGCTCAGTCTGGGGATGTGGCAGAAATCGATGCTATTGACTATGGTACATCCAAGATCATCCTGGAAGTAGAGGGATACTGCTACCTGGCAGTGGTAGTTCAAGGGGAACCAACCCACCAGTTCATTCATCAGTTGCGGGAAAGCCTAAAAACTATTATTACCCATTATGGTAAACCGATCAGGTCTTTTGATGGGGATAGTACAACTATTCCGGTGGGAGTCAAGGAAATTTTACAAAATTTATTAGATCAATCCGTTAGTGAAGGGCGTCGTGATACTCAGGAAAATCCGAAAAAAGGCAAGAAACCGCCAGCCTTATTGGTGGTTGGCTTGGGGCTTCTGGGTTTAATCGCTGTATTTGGGGGAATTTATCAGCATAGGGCTAGAATAAACCGCAGCATTGAGCAAAAAACTCAACTTGCCCTCGCCTATTATGTCCCAGAAGTGGCTGATTATGGTTTAACAGTTAAAGCCAATGGCCAGACACTGAAGCTAGCTGGACAGCTACCGAATCAGGTTCTGCGCTCAAACGTCGAGCAAATTGCCAAAGCTGCGGTTCCTCAATTAGTGTTGGATAATCGAATTGAGGTGATCGAACTCCCCTATACTGAGCAGTTAACCAAAGCTCAAGTCCAACGGGTGAGCAACACCTTGAATCAAATAGATGGGGTTGTAATTTTAGCCCACTATACACAAGGCAAGGTCACAGTAAACGGAGCCGTACTCTATGCTCAGGATTTCCCTAAGATTATCCAAACCTTTGAGAACATTCCCGGTGTCAAGTCGGTCGAGAACAATTTACAACTCCAAGGATTAGACCTTACCAGCCGGATCTACTTTGATATTGGTTCAGCCCAGTTGAAACCAGAGGATATAGGCACTAAAATCCGATTAATTAAGGAATTTTTGGAGCGGTATCCTCAAAAGCACCTGAGGATCATCGGCTACGCCGATCCTAGGGGTCAACTTAGCGAAAATCAGGGATTGGCTCAACAACGAGCCCAAATCGTAAAAGATGTGCTTGTTCAGCAAGGCATTGATCCCAAGCGGCTGCAAGTGCGTGGGGTTGGCAAACGCCCCCCAGATGTTGATACTAGTCAACCGCTGTGGTTAAATCGATGTGTCGTATTTGATCCGTTTACCAAGAAATCCAGTTGAAAGGGCCTTGGGGCTAGCCCATAGATAACAACAAGTTATCGACTTTAGTCCCTTGTCTATTAAATCTGGAATCAGGAGGTGAGTCAACTACTGCAATAAATCACTAATGCTAAAACGATACTGCTGTCTGGGAACATAGGGTCGGTGATCAATAGGTGTTCTTTTTCCTGAAAAAATCATACCGTAAACCTGTTCAGATGTGGAGCCACGCCCATCTTGTAAAAACGGTTTACAATCCCCGATAGTTCAAACCAGTTGTCAGCAACCAGTAACAATGTCCACTATTGATCGAAAAATTTGCCTAGTTGGAGACTTTGGTGTGGGCAAAACTAGCCTAATCCGCCGATTTGTGGAGGGTGTGTTTAGTGACCAATATCTTTCAACAGTCGGAGTGAAAATTTCCCGCAAAATCCTAAAATTTAAGGATGACACCCGATCAGAACTGCTGGATCTAAAATTAATGATTTGGGATTTAGAAGGTCATACTAAATTTAAGGGAATTTCACCAACTTATTTAAAAGGAGCTCAGGGTGCAATTATTGTTGCTGATGTAACTCGCGATGACACCATTGAGCACATTGTTCATCATATCGATCTGTTTTTATCCATCAATCCCAAAGGGGTGATTATTACTGCCTTAAATAAATCCGACTTAGTTGATCAAGAAAAACTGGAGCAATTCAAACAGATATTACAGAAAAAAACTGCCCAGCAAGACCAAGTCATAGCAATTTATTATACCTCAGCTAAAACCGGGTTATACGTCGATGACATATTTCAGGAATTAGGTTGCGGAACGCTTCAACAGGAATAAGTAGTTATATATAGTTATATATAAGCAGGTGCACAAAATTAATTACACATTTTCCAAAACTCAAAACCTTACGATGTAAGGGTTACAGAGATTGGTAGTAGGAAATTAATTTTGTTTAGGTGCTTAATAGTGATTCTCATAGCTATGAGGTACACAATATTTTTTCCCTGTTCCCAGATCCGCTGTTACCTATTGACTAAAATCCAAAATTAAAATCCAAAATCAATCTCGCCTATTTTAGAAATGCTATATATCTTTATATATATAGCACAGTAGCTGATTTACCTATGCTTAGTCAACTGCTTAGTCAACTACTGAGTCAACAGGTCACAGAATCGCAGGCACTGTGTCAAGTCTCCGGGAGCAAGCCCTCGGAAAAAATGTAACATCCAACATCCAACATCCAAAATCGCATGACGCCCCTCTATTGTAGTAAAGGACATGAGAATCCCAATGACAATAAGTTTTGCCGGGTTTGTGGTGAGATGCTGCCATCCATAGCCAAAACCTTTGACACTGGGAAGATTCTGGGTGGTCGCTACCGCATCGTCCGGGAGTTGGGACACGGAGGCTTTGGACGCACCTATTTAGCTCAAGACCTTAACCGCTTTAATGAACCTTGTGTGCTAAAAGAATTTGCCCCCCAAGTTCAAGGTAACCACGCCTTACAAAAAGCAGAAGAACTATTTGAGCGGGAAGCGGGAGTTCTTTATCGGCTGCAACACCCTCAAATTCCTCAATTTCGTGAGTTGTTTCAGGTACAACAACAGGACAAAGGCACCCTATTATTGGTTCAGGACTATGTCGAGGGGCAAACCTACCGCGCTCTACTGGAGGCTCGCCGACCTCAGGGACTCCGGTTTAGTGAAGCAGAAGTGACTCAACTGCTGATCCAAATCCTGCCAGTGTTGGAATATATCCATTTTATGAGGGTGATTCATCGGGATATCTCTCCCGATAATCTGATCTTGCGCAGTACCGATGGTTTACCAGTGCTGATTGACTTTGGCGGTGTCAAAGAGGTAGCAGCAAATGTGGCATCGAAGTTCCTAGGGTCAAAGGTGGCTGGTCAAAATAAGCCGATCATCACTCGGTTGGGTAAAGTTGGCTATGCTCCCCCAGAGCAGATGCAAGGAGGAAGTGTTTTTCCCCACAGTGACCTATATGCTCTAGGGGCAACTATATTAGTATTAGTGACTGGTCAGGAACCCCAGCAGATAATTGACCCCAATACCCTGACCTGGAACTGGCAACGAGAGATCAGCCTTAGCTCTACCCTAGGTCGTATCCTCGATAAAATGCTTCAACCGAGACCAGGGGAACGGTACCAAAATGCCAAAGAAGTGCTGCGAGACCTCACCACTCACCTTCAATTTGCCAGTGATCCGCAATCAGCTCAATCACCCCCTCAGACTAAACCGACTTTAGCAGTTGCCCCTGGTTCCAAGCCAGTAGCGGTTAACCAGCCAGCAAGGCCAGCTACCGGAAGACCATTAACCACTTTTACGAACAATACCCTTTTAGACTGGCTTGGCAAGGTGGTTTTGGTATCTGTCTTAGCTGCTGCTGTATTTGGCTTTACCTTCTGGGCAACCAATTGGTGGTTTACATTTAGAAGACCTCAGTCGGAACCCTCACCAAAGGAATCACCCATCGATCAACCGGACATAAAGCCACCCGACTGGTTTACCAAGGACGAGGAAAACCGCAAGAAATTGCTAGATCAGCGTCGTGCCAATTTGGAGATTAACGAAAAGTTCTACATTGAGTTAGTCAATGAGGCGTTTTGGGACAAGTACCCAAATCAACAAAAACGACAGCTAGGCAGTGGATCACAGGATGCTCCCTTAAGAGAAGAGTGGGATAAGCTGGCATTTGAGTTATTGACCCGGATTGAGTTGCTCAATTTGAGTCGGACGGCACGGGGAAGGTTGGGAAGCTATGGGAAAGCAGATTTAAATCGCTGGAAGCAGGAAGTGAATAAGGTGCGCCTTTCTAGCCGTGCAGCTTATGATATTGCAGATTCTAAATTCTTTCATAAGTTTCCCGATCAGCGGGGTCAGAAGTTTATCGATAAGTCTATTGGTCAGGTGTGGCGAGGAATTGTTGGGGATACGATCCAAGGGTTGACATCAGGAAAATCCCTAAAGCGCATTCAGTTTGCTGCTGGCGGAGTTCAACAAGTCAATGGAACCCTCGAGCCAGGAGACGGGCAAGCGTTTACTGCTGAACTTTCTGGTGGTCAAGTCATGGAAGTGAGACTGGCTACCGATGTGAATGCGTTGTTTTCCGTTTATGCTCCGAGCCGTAATACAACCCCCCTATTAGAAGATTCAACCAAACGCGACTGGATCGGGGAGCTGCCAGCATCTGGCTTCTATGAATTTGTGGTAGTTTCTCAAGCTTCTAAACCGATTAATTATCAACTTAACTTTAGGGTTGAAGATTAGTGAATTGATCCAGAATGAACCAGGCAAAACATCTAATTACTCAAATAAGCCTCCTGTTCCAAATTATCCAGTAACTCTTCAGCAATTTGATACCAAGCTTGCCGGAATTGAACATCCTCTTGTTTATCGGAAAGAGTCTTTCCTTTTAATTGGGGATATGTACTATAAAAAAATTGATCAACTTTCTGATAAAAAGTCCCTGGATCAATGTTCAAGTCTAGGCAACGCTGATAGATTTGCTTTTGCCGTTGCTGCTCGGTGTTACTTACAGATGGTGTAGAAGGCAATGATGGTATAGTGGGCAAAGACCAGGATATCTTAGGGAATTTTGGTGTAGGAAACCCTCCTCTGGCTACTGCTACCGTTCCAAACACTACTAATAAAGCAATGGACATAGAAAGACCAAAAAACTTTAGTTCACGGTTAGTGGATTGCTGTTTGCGATTCAGCACAGCAGTGAAGGTTGTTTTAATGGTTTGACCAGGAGCAGCAACTAAAGTAGCGATCTGGGTAAATAGTGTATTTGGTTGTTTATTTGGTAGCTTAGTTGGTAGGTTATTTGGTTGTTTATTTGGTAGATTATTTGGTAGCTTAGTTGGCTGCTGGCTACTTACCGGCTGGGGAATTACGGTTTCTAGGGCTTCACTGACATCTTGGGCTGACTGATACCGTTGTTTAGGAAGATTAGCCAGCATTTTAGTCAACACCGATTTGAAGCTGGGGCTAATAGTTATCTCTTTCCAAAGCCAGGTAGCGTGATAACTATCATAAAGGTCTAGAGGCTGTTTACCGGTTAGCAATACTAAAGTAGTTACCGCTAAAGCGTAAAGGTCGCTAGTGCCATCAGCTTTGCCATATCGTAACTGTTCATCTGGGGAGTAACCCCGCTTTCCCACTTGAGTGCCAATCACGTGTCCGGTTGATTGGACAATAGCAGTGGTTACCATTTCTTTGACACAACCAAAGTCAATTAATACTGGCTTGCCGTCAGAATTCCGTTTAATCAAATTATCCGGAGAAATATCCCGATGAATGATCTGCTTAGAATGGATATAATCTAAAACTGGCAAGATGTCTTGGAGCAGTTTAATCACATCTGCTTCCGTAAAATTTTGACCTTGGACTAAAAGCTGATGATAGCTGAACCCTTCCACATAGTCTTGTACTAAAAATAGATAATTTTTACGACCGATACTGCTTCTAAGTAACTCTCGAAAACAAGGAATTTGGTTATGTCTGAGCTGGTATAACATGCCAGCTTCTCGCTCAAATAATTCTTGAGCTTTTTGTAATTCATGTTTGTTTTGAAGTTGGGGAGCAAATTCTTTAAGTACACAACGCTCTTGATAGCGATTAGCATCTTCAGCAAGATAAGTCCTTCCAAAAGTTCCTTGACCTAAGTCGCCTAAGATTTTATAGCGTTCTTTGATAATTGCTCCAGGTTTTAAGGTATTAGACATAATAGCCGCCAATTGATGATTTATAGTTTAGGGAAGAGGGAGCAGGGAATCGGGAATCGGGAATCGGGAATCGGGAATCGGGAATCGGGAATCGGGAATCGGGAGCAGTAGCAAAGAAATACGAGGATTTTTTGCAGAAGAGTTTAATCCAGTAATAAAAATTTACCTTGTCAACCTATCGTTGTTGTTAAGGGATGCAGGGCGGTCTTGGGGAGCCAGTGCGGTCTTGGGGGTTCCCCCCATGAGCAACTGGCGTGGTTTCCCTCATGAGCGACTGCATCAAGACACAGAGCAGAAAGTACGATAACAATGATCAAAAATGTATTTAAAGATTCCAACTTAATCGAAAATCACTTCTTCCCTGTTCCCAGATCCGCTGTTCCCAGATCCGCTGTTCCCAGATCCGCTGTTCCCTATTCCCTATTCCCTATTCCTAATGACCCAGCATCCCTTGTGCCTTTTTAATATTGTCACGAACTGATTCAGCGGATATCTTGAGGGAGGACAGTTCATAATCTGTCAACTTTAATTCCAAAATTTTTTCGATGCCGCGACACCCCAATCGGGTGGGTACCCCTATAAAAATATCTTCCAAATCATATTCACCTTGAAGGTAGGCAGCTGCGGTGATTTGGCGAGATTGGTTGTGTAAAATTGCTTGTACCATCAAACAGGCGGAGGATGCTGGGGCAAAATAAGCACTGCCTGTACGCATCAGTTCTACAATTTCTGCTCCGCCTCGACGAGTCCGTTCGATCAGGGCTTCTATCCGGTCTGGTGTCATCAGTTCGGTGATGGGAACACCACTAACGGTAGAGTAGCGTGGTAGTGGCACCATTAGGTCCCCATGGCCTCCGAGCACTACAGCATTGACATCGGCAACGGATACACCATTTTCCATGGCAATGAATGTTCGGAATCGGGTAGAATCCAACACCCCTGCCATGCCCATGACCCGATGGGGTGGTAAGTCAGTAGCTTGCCAAGCTAGATAGGTCATCACATCGAGGGGATTGGTGACCACGATTACCATGGCATCTGGGGATTTTGCGATCGCATTTTTAGCCGCTTCCACCACAATTTTGGAATTGATCTGTAGTAGATCATCCCTACTCATTCCTGGTTTCCGGGGACTTCCTGCCGTAATCACCACCACATCGGAACCAGCAGTATCAGCATAGTCATTAGTTCCGATAATCTGGCAATCGTGACCTTCAATCCCCCTGGCCTCCATTAAATCGAGAGCAATGCCTTGGGGCATACCTGGTTTAATATCCAGGAGTACGACATCGGCCAGATTTTTCTCAGCAATCCGTTGGACAAGAGTGCTCCCTACTCTACCACCACCGATTACGGATACACGGTTGTCGTGGCAAGCAATTGGGGAGTTGGGATAGGGTACCATGATCGGAATGGGTAGGGTGGAAATGCGTTCGCGATTCGTGGCCTACGGCCAATCGCTTTTCTGGAACTCCCCCAAAATTGGAGTATTTAGGGGGATATGGGTGTCAAAGCTCACAAGGGTAGGTTTGTAAACATTGGGGCGAGTATGTACTTTCGTTACTTAGGAAGTATAAATATGTATCTTAAATATGTATCTATATATACATTATATACATTAATTTTCGGGATAATTCTCTCCATCTCCCCATTTCCCTACGGTGCGCGTTCACGCTTAGCTTTAAAAAAGCGCGGGGTCGCACCGCTCCCTACTCCCTATTCCCTACTCCCTATTCCCTACTCCCTACTCCCTACTCCCTACTCCCTACTCCCTACTCCCTACTCCCTATTCTTCAAGACGAGATTTCCAACTGGTCAATACGTAACCAAATGTTGGGGGTGGGTACCCGACCAAATTTTACCAGGGCATAATCCCCCTTGATATCAAGAATTTCCCCATCAGTTTCAAACAGATAAGAGGAAAAGCGGGGGTCACTTGCTTTTGCTTCCAGGCTACCTTCTAACTCGGCTTGGATAGCCCGAACCAATACTCCCTTTTTAATTTTCCCAGCCATAAAATCTCTTTTGTCTTTCCTCTTCTATTGTATCCAAATTTGATTACACTTCGCCGCAGTTGTCAGTAATCGAGATTTTACCGTTGAATTTCTGGATTGATTTGAGTTATTTCTGCCCACCACCACAAGTCAGCTTTGTATCTTTATTTTTACCACGAAATATATCGAACCCCATTAGCCTCTACATAGTACAAAAGTACTATAATTATCCAGCTAAATCACTATTATTATCAATTACTCTTGGTAACACTGGGGGGTGCGGAATGTGGGTATTAACATGCCATAGCTCTTGTAGTTTCCCGTTCGCCCACACCCAGTCACCCCACACCCAGTAAGGCTAATCATGCTGCTTGTCACCCCATCAGCGGAGTGAGTACAGGCAGCTAAGTCATTAACCTACATCACCAACCCCTTTGATGCTCCATTGAGCACCGACAGGAGTGTGAATATTTATACCTCCAGTTCGTTGACCGTTACTCATTGGCCAGTAATGAACTTGTCCATCTCGCCGTTGCCAGACGATGTCATCTGTACCGTCACCGTTGACATCACCAACCCCTTTCAGGCTCCATTGAGCACCGACAGGAGTGTGAATATTTATACCTCCAGTTCGTTGACCG
>NZ_CEYLVT010000077.1:0-9828 GCF_982860115.1 Moorena sp. | reverse complement strand
TACTCATTGGCCAGTAATGAACTTGTCCATCTCGCCGTTGCCAGACGATGTCATCCGTACAGTCACCGTTGACATTACCAACCCCTTTCAGGCTCCATTCAGCACCGACAGGAGTGTGAATATTTATACCTCCAGTTCGTTGACCGTTACTCATCGGCCAGTAATGAACTTGTCCATCTCGCCGTTGCCAGACGATGTCATCCGTGGATTGTATGGTGTTTGCTAATGCAGAGCTAGGGTTTGAAATTAGTGCCAAGCTCACAACAAATAGCGTTACAACCAAAAAACGAATCACATGTTTTATCATGTTGGTTATTTCCCTTTATTAAAGATAGAGGAGGAAGGTATCAAGGCCTCCTAAAATTTCTGTAACCAGGGCATGCTGTATATATAAAAACCAAGCTTATCCTACCATTGTGGCTTTGAGATGTCAATATCGAATTGATAGAACCCACATTCCGCATGTTTGTCAGACGGCGTTGCTGAATTAAAGTAATGAATAGAAGTGGGGTGGGCATCCTGCCTGCCCGGAAATATATTGAAACTGGCAAGATGCCAGTTCCACCCCTGATGCCAGTTCCACCCCTGATGCCAGTTCCACGCCTGATGCCCGTTACAGACCTGATACCTGTTCCACACCTGATATCTGTTACACCCAGATGCCCGTTGCACAAAACTATTCAAATCATTCCATTGTTAAGCAACGCCCAATAACCAGCCCGATAGCCGTTCTGATCAACGCTGACAGTTCGGACAAAAGTGAGCTGAGCGACCGACTAATTTGGTTCGCTCGATGGGGGTGCTACAGATACGACAGGGTTCTCCGGTACGACCATAAACCCAGGCAATCCCCTTATAGTTGCCATTGACTCCCTGGACGTTGATAAAATCACTAAACGTGGTACCACCAGACTCAATCGCTTTTTGCAATACTTGGATAATCGCGATGGTCAGCTTTTCGATCTGCTCTAATCCCAAATCTTTACAAAGGGTTTCTGGTCGAATACCACTCAAGAATAATGCTTCATCGGCATAAATATTACCTATTCCTGCTACCAGGGATTGATCGAGCAAGGCGGTTTTAATCGCACGCTGGCGGTGATGTAGCTTACTAACTAGGTAATCTGTAGAAAATTCCTGGGAAAAGGGTTCTGGTCCGAGTTGCTTTAGACCAGTGATAATGGTTTCTGGTAATTGGGATGGCGGAATCCACCACATTCGACCAAAGGTGCGCTGGTCGATAAACCGCAACTCCTGGTTGTTTGGGAAAAACAATCGCACTCGGGTGTGTTTTGGGTGAGGCTGGTCTTGACTTAGCCATAGCAGTTGACCAGTCATCCGGAGGTGAACACCTAACCAACCGGCTTGAGCATTATCTGCCTTGGTTAGTTTAGCGAGTAGGTATTTGCCCCGTCGATGCCAATCACTAATGGTGAGTGTTTTGAGTTGGGCTAAAAAATCTTTCGGAGAAATAGGGTGGGCGATGGTGCGCGATAGTAACACCTCTCCACCCTGGATTTCCTGGGCTGTAGTCACTTGATTTAGACCCAGGCGAATTGTTTCAACTTCTGGTAGTTCCGGCACGGTTGAGTGCTTTAGTTGATCAATGGTGAGTGCAAGCGTGTTAACTTAGCACTCTACAGACACCAGGAACTCAAATTCCTGAGTCTGGCTAGGTTAACCAACTACTTCCAGTTCAGTCGGTGCATAGTTATTGGTGTTAACCCCAGAGGGGCTACCGCTGTAGCCAGTATAGTTGACCTTATCAAAGCGGACAATCACTGGGTATTTGATACCACTCTTGTCTATGCTAGCCACAGTTCCCACATCGTTATACCAGTAGGATTCTTTTCTTTTAATCCGAACTTTTGCACCACGTTTTAGTTCTGCCATAAAAAAATTTACCTTACGCTCTAGTTCTACAGCGTACTACTCAATTAGGCTTCTCCGTTGACTTGATTGTTTAAGTTTTATTAATTTCCCTGTAGTGAATCGGGAGTCGGAACTCAGAAGTCAGAAGTTGGAAGTCAGAAGTTGGAAGAGTGACACTACAAACGTTGCCAACTCAGCTTTGATGTTTCCTCATCCAGATGCCAGCGTAATAACTGAGCTGGTTGACCGATGCTGAGGTTTGGTAAACCGATGGCTTGGCGAGGGGAAACCGTTGCGAGGGCAATGCCATTCTCAACGCTACAAATTCCCCACTGGACTAAATTCTCTACCCCTACCAATAAGGGCAAGGTTGTCCCAGATAATGTCCCATCTGGTAGCCTTGCTGTCCCGTCTTTGACCTCTATCTGGCGGCTGTCCCAGGGATAAACGCCATCGGGTAATCCTATTGGTGCTAGGGCATCGCTAACTAGAAAAATCCCTTGTTGATAACCCCCAGCACGGAGCAGCAGTTGGATCATGGTGGAACAGACGTGCTGACCATCGGCAATTAGTCCACACTGGACACCGGGAGTAACTAGGGCAGCTCCCAGTAATCCTGGTTTGCGGTGATGGAGTCCTGGCATAGCATTAAAGGCATGGGTTACCATGGATGCCCCACGTTCAAAGGCGCTTTGGGCTTGCTCTGCTGTGGCTTGGGAGTGACCGAGACTAACAATTATGTTGCGCGATCGCAAATACGGAATCACCTCACCAATGGCATCTAACTCTGGCGCTATGGTAATAAGGTTGACTAGCTCACCATAGTCTCCCAAAACTTCCTTGACATTTTCAATAGTAAGTGGTAATAGATACTCAACAGGATGAGCTCCCCGTTTTTGGGCATTGAGAAAAGGCCCTTCTAGATGGACACCCAAGATGCGAGCGCTTGGGGTCTGGTCAGCTTGGGAAGGGATAAATTCAGCAAACACAGAAAGCGTACGCTGAATCTTCTCTACAGAAGTAGTCACCAGAGTGGGTAAAAACTGATCCACACCCTGATGCCAAAGGAATTGACAAATGTCCTGGAGTAAAGGGATGTGGTGAAAATCCACATCGGTGAAAGCTAAGCCTAGCCCCCCATTAATCTGCAAATCCACACCACCTAGGGAGACCCAATCCCCAGCAACGTCAAGGATAGCCGGGTTAGGAAGAGTTTCTAGCTTGGGTGCGATCGCTTCAATAATTCCATGATCATTAATGTGAATATTCTGTAAACCCTCGTAACTAGGGACACGAGCATTGATAATATCTAGAGTCATTAGGGAATGTGGCGAAGTCTAATTCATCTACCATCAAACATGATTCATGACCAATAACCAACCGTTAATTGGGATTATTATGGGCAGCGATTCCGATTTGCCCACCATGCAAAATGCGATCGCAGTATGTGAAGACTTTAGTGTTCCTTGGGAAGTAGCGATTGTGTCCGCCCATCGCACCCCTGAACGGATGGTAAATTATGCTCAAGACGCTCACAAGCGTGGACTCAAAGTTATTATCGCTGGAGCTGGGGGGGCGGCTCATCTGCCTGGGATGGTGGCGGCTCTAACACCCTTGCCTGTGATTGGGGTTCCAGTGTCTAGTCGTCACTTGCAGGGTATCGATTCCCTATACTCCATTGTTCAAATGCCTGGGGGAATTCCCGTCGCTACTGTAGCAATTGGTAATGCCAAGAATGCCGGGTTGTTAGCAGTGCAGATTTTGGGCACTCATCAGCCAGAATTACAAGAGAGAGTGCAGCAGTATCGGCAGAATTTAGCGCAATCAGTGATGGAAAAGCAAGCATTGCTCGATGAGTTAGGTTATGAGCAATACTTAGGGCAGATGGGTTAATCTGGTTGATTGGGTTTGAGAAGGTTAGTATTGAAAAAGGCCAAAAATCCCCATTAAATTGGCATCAGGGTAAGCCATTATAGAGGGGATGTGACCGAAAATAATTCGAGCGTAATCCGACTCGTTCTACCTCGTTCTACTAAGTTAAGCTGGGGGATATCAAAAGCATCCCACCGAAGGGCGGCATCTGTTATAAATGAGCCGAGACTAAAGGCAATAGGACTTACGAATAGGACGTTGAGTTTGGTGTTCAGCTGAAATACCAATAGCCTGTCCACACCAAATCCACGTCATGTCAACAAAAAATCTAGGAGGTAAATAGAGTTCATGGAACATCGTGGTGTTACAGTATGGTTAACTGGTCTTAGTGGTGCTGGAAAGACAACTATTACTAAGGCATTAGAAGAAAAACTAAACGCCCAAGGATGCAAGCTGGAAGTCTTGGATGGGGATATCGTCCGTCAGAACTTAACCAAAGGACTCGGATTTAGTAAAGAAGACCGGGATACAAACATTCGCCGCATTGGCTTTGTTGCCCATCTTTTAACCCGCAATGGAGTTATTGTGTTGGTATCCGCGATCTCCCCTTACCGTGAAATTCGAGAGGAGGTCAAGCAACGGATTGGTGACTTTGTAGAAGTTTATGTTAATGCTCCCCTAAACGTTTGCGAAGACCGAGATGTCAAAGGACTTTACAAACGAGCTCGTGATGGAGAAATTAAGAATTTTACTGGTATTGATGACCCCTATGAGCCACCATTAAATCCGGAGGTAGAATGTCGCACTGACAAAGAAGAATTATCAGAAAGTGTGGACAAAGTTCTGAAAAAGCTGGAAGAGTTAAATTATATTTCTAGTACTTGAAGCAGAATCTTTATAGAAACCTTAACTCCAGAACCCCACCTACACGCTGTGGAGTGGGAGTCGTATCTTGAGACAATTCTTGAGACAATTGTAGAATCTAATTATTATTGCTAGAGTATGCAAAGCCCGGTGTTAAGCCATCCTTCACAAACTATCCCAGCTCACGGTGGTCAACTGGTCAACCGTGTTGCTACACCCGAACAACGGCAGGAATTTTTGGATAAAGCTGAATTTCTGCCCAGAGTCACACTAGATAAACGGGCTGTCAGCGACCTGGAAATGATTGCTATCGGTGGCTTTAGTCCCCTGACTGGCTTCATGGCCAAAGAAGACTACGAATCAGTGGTAGACCGGATGCGTCTCGCCAATAACCTACCGTGGTCAGTTCCAATCACCCTCTCGGTTACCTCTGAAGTAGCTGCTCCTCTGCAAGAGGGGGGGTTAATCCGTTTGGATGATACCAGTGGTCGGTTTATTGGTGTATTAGAACTGACGGAAAAATATTCTTACGACAAAACCCATGAAGCAGTGCAAGTTTACCGCACTGATGAAGACAAGCATCCTGGTGTGAAAGTCGTGTATGACCAGGGAGAGATTAATTTAGCTGGTGCGGTATGGTTACTGGAACGGTTACCCCATCCCCAGTTTCCCTCCTACCAAATCGATCCAGAAAAATCGAGAGCCATGTTCTCGGAACGGGGTTGGAAAACAGTGGTAGGTTTCCAAACCCGTAATCCCATTCATCGGGCTCATGAATATATCATCAAGTGTGCTCTAGAAACCGTAGACGGTTTGTTTCTTCATCCCTTAGTAGGTGCTACTAAAAGCGACGACATCCCAGCAGATGTACGGATGCGTTGCTATGAAATCATGTTGGAGAATTATTTTCCCAATGACCGAGTGATTCTAGCAATTAACCCTGCTGCCATGCGTTATGCTGGCCCAAGAGAAGCCATTTTCCATGCTTTGGTACGGAAGAATTACGGCTGTACCCATTTTATTGTAGGACGGGATCACGCTGGTGTGGGAGACTATTACGGCACCTATGATGCCCAACACATTTTTGGTGAGTTTGAGCCTGGTGAGTTGGGGATTATGCCGATGAAGTTTGAGCACGCCTTCTACTGCACTCGCACCCAGGGTATGGCTACTGCAAAGACGAGTCCAAGTACACCAGAGCAGAGGATTCATTTATCCGGTACTAAGGTACGGAAAATGTTACGTCAGGGAGAGTTACCACCACCGGAATTTTCCCGACCTGAAGTGGCAGCAGAACTAGCTAAGGCAATGCACGAGACGAGTTGAAGGTTAAGCGAACAACCTCTAACTAGTGAACTAGTGAACTAGCTGAACTGGGAATCCCACGGCTTGTGGTCGTGGGAGCGCCAATCCTGGTAGGCTGATAGCTGAAATCTGAAAGCTGAAGCGCGGATATGGGACTTAATCGCCGGACTTTTCTGCAAAAAGCTAGTTTGGGATTGGCAACATTAGGAGTAAGTGAAACAATACTATCCCTCCTAGGGAATAGTAGTTTAGCTGTTCCTGGAATAGACCGTTACTTCCAAGTATTAGCACAACCCCTTGGGCGAAAGTTAGCCCTACTAGTGGGTATCAACAAGTATCCTCGTAGCACACTATTGGATGGCTGTGTTACTGATGTAGAACTACAACAAGAACTATTGATTCATCGGTTTGGCTTCAACCCGAAGGATATACTTATACTTAACGATGACCAAGCGACCCGAGAAAATATTGAAACGGCTTTTATTGAACATCTGACAGAGCAAGCGAAAGCAGGTGACGTGGTAGTCTTCCACTTCAGTGGCTTCGGTAGCCAGGTTAAGCTATCTCAAGGGTATCAAACCGATAAGTCTGTTACATTTCAAAATAGCTTGGTGCCAGTAGATGGGAGCCTGAGCAAAAAAAATCCTAAAGTAGCCAACGATTTACTAGAAGAAACGCTAGTTTTGCTATTGCGATCGCTCTTCACTGACCAAGTCACTACAGTACTTGATACTAGCCACACGGTAGCTGATAGCCTCCTGCAAGGAAATATTAAGGTACGCTCTAGTACTAACCGATCAGCCAAAGAGGCTAGTCGGAACGAACTGGCTTTTCAAGAGCAACTGCGGCGGCGGATACAGGATTCTGGGCAAGGGATGGTAAACCGGCAATCGGTTTCGGTTGTGCCTGGAGCTAATCCTATGGCCGGTCTGGTTCTCACGGCTGCTGAACCAAATCAAATGGCGATTGAGGCCAAATGGAATGGTTTCAGTGCTGGCTTATTTACCTATGCTCTTACTCAGTATCTGTGGCAGGCAATACCAACAACCAGAATTCAGGTGAGCCTGACTCACGCTGGTCTGATGGTTAATCAACTGACAGGTACACAACAACAGCCCAGGCTAGGGGGTCAGAGTAGTCTTGAGCCAATACCTACCTATTATCTGCCCCTTGACCCTAGCATGGGAGCGGATGGTGTGGTCACTGCCGTGGAAGATAATGGTCAAACTGCACAGTTGTGGTTAGCAGGATTACCAGCAACAGTTGTGGATAACTATAGCAACAATTCTGTATTGTCTGTATTGGAAGCCGGTGCTAACTCGGGAGTCTCTCAACTACAAATAACCTCTAAAGATGGTCTGACGGCTAAGGCCAAATTTATTGGTGGTAGTACTGATAATAACAATCAGCTACAAGTTGGGCAGCTGGTGCAAGAAGCGGTCCGGGTGTTACCCCGTAATATTGGTATAACGGTAGCTCTGGATGGGAACCTAGAACGAATTGAGCGAGTAGATGCTACCAGCGCCTTTTCTAGTATCTCTACTGCATCAATAGTGCAAGCAGGGGAACAACCTGCTGATTACTTGTTTGGGAAAGCACTCTCTTCCAAAAATGCAGGGGGAGGGGGTTATGGAATCTTCTATATTGACGGTGAACCCATACCCAATGGCGTTGGGGAAGCTGGGGTAGCCGTGAAGTCAGCAGCTATGGGATTGGCTGGTAAACTGAACACCTTGCTGGCAGCAAAATTGCTACGGCTAACCGCTAATGATGGGTCTTCCGGTCTAGGTATTCGGGTATCCCTAGAGATGGTTGCACCAGAGGAAAAGCTAGTGATGCAACTCGAAACATTACGGACGGCTTCCTCCTCACAGGTAGGTTTCGTAGGTGAGGGGGAAGCTAAATCTCAGGGTGAGTTGAAGGAAACTGTGGCAGGAGCAGGTGTTCCGATTTTGCCGATTGGGAGTCGTCTCCATTATCAGATCGAAAACTACGGTGACCAACCGGTCTATTTCTTGCTATTAGGCTTTAATACCAATGGCAATGCGATCGCACTATATGAACTGCCATTTTTGGAAACATCACAGACTTCAGAAAACTCTTCATCTATAAAAAATGCCGTCATTGCTCCTGGGGAAACTCTAACCCTGCCATCAGCCGTAGCTTCCGTTGGTGGGATTGTCTCAGGTCCTAGTGGATTGGTGGAAATGCAACTGATTTGCAGTCGCTCCCCCTTAACTCAGGCCGGTACAGCTCTCGATGCTGTGCCATCTCGTCGCGGAATCGGAGCACCAATTGATGATTTGTTTAACCCCTTGGACGTAGCCCAGGCGGTGCTGCAAGACATACACGATGCTAGTGCAAATTCCCTAGATTCTTCCCTCAGTATAGGTGCTGATTCCTACGCCTTGGATGTCAATTCTTGGGCAACTTTAAGTTTTCTCTATCGGGTGGTTTGATTTCAGCTTGTTAATTGTTAATTGCTCCTGGGCAATTAACAATTACTCCATAATTGTTTAAGAGGGAACAGGGAACAGGGAACAGGGAACAGGGAACAGGGGTAAGACTGTGGGTAAAGGGGATAGTTTCGTAAAATAACTAAGGATTTATAGTTATTTTTTTGTTAAACTATACTGATAACTTTGGTTATTTCAACAACATAAATTTTCTTGATTCTGACTCCTGAACAGAATTGATTAGTCAGGATAACACTCCATAATTGCTGGGGAGCTATGCATCGCTATTCCACCTCAAGCAGCGCTATAACTATTATAAGCATATGCGCTACGCGCAGGCTACGCCAACAGCAGTCAGCGGTCAGCCGTGAACTTTTGGTTCACGCTTCTTGATGCAGTCGCTCATGGGGGAAGCCCCCAAGACCGCGCTGCATCGCTACGCGAACAGTTTATTTTATTCAAAAGTACCGATTGCGCTACACCCACGCTGGGCGAACAGTAGCGTGCGCCGATGGGCATAAGCACCATCTGTAGCACCATCTGTAGCAGATTAGCTGATAGCTGACGGCTGTTGGCGTAGCCTGCGCGTAGCGCATATGCTTACGTGTTATTAACTAACATTACATCAGGTAAAACTATGTCCAAGTCAAATAAGCCAGAAGAAATCACAGTTCAGGATAAAGAGGCAGCAGAAGCAGAAATTAGGGAGAAGCAGAAGCCTGTTGATTACGACACCAAAGAGTATCCAGTTGAAATACTGGTTCACAAATACATGGATGGCAAGGATGACGATACCAACGAGTTGTTCATACCAGATTACCAAAGGAATGAGGCTTGGGAGGACAAAAGGCAGTCGAAGTTCATTGAGTCTGTACTTTTAGGGTTACCAATACCATATATCTTTGTTGCCGATATCTACGACCCGGAAAACGATCTAGGGCGTTTGGAGATAGTAGACGGTACACAGCGTATCCGTACTCTGGCTAGATTTATAAATAATGAACTTACCTTAACTGGTTTGGAGAAGCTCAAGAAACTCAATCAATTTAGGTATGATGACTTACCACTTGCCCGACAAAGGCGGTTTAAAAGGAGTACGCTTCGGATGATCCAACTCACTGAAAAGGCAGATGAGGAAGTACGACGGGATATGTTTGAAAGGATAAATACAGGTAGCGTCCATCTAAATGACATGGAACAACGCAGAGGCATATTACGCGGACCATTCCTAGATATCCTGGATCAACTCTCCGCAAATGAAAAGTTTCTTGATCTATGTCCGTTTTCAGAAGCCCTAATCCGCAGAAGTGAACCTCAGGAATTCGTGTTACGTTTTTTCGCGTATCTGAACAACTATAAGAATTTTGAACGCCAAGTTAATACATTTCTCAATGACTATTTGAAAGCTAGCAGGGGGACAACGAAGCTTGTAACATAGACAGGGCTTGTTCTCTAGCCC
>NZ_CEYLVT010000076.1:10671-30364 GCF_982860115.1 Moorena sp. | reverse complement strand
CCCCACGCCCCACACCCCACACCTGAGGTCAAAGTAAAAAACCTACCCTTATGAGCTGTGAGGACCCCCCCTAGGAACCAGAATGTTCCAAACTGGCTGAATCAGCAAAACTCAGCCAGTTAGAGAAGGAAACAAATCTTAATTATTTCTGTTGACAAATTTGTTAATTAACGTGTTATATTACTTGTGGTCAAACTAGGGTAAGAATAGTAACTGTTCAGAAAATTTCGCACCTGGGTTTAACAATTAAACCCTCTGGGAATCCAAACCCTCGAAACTTCGTTCTAGATCGCTGTACTAGGTAGCTCACAGTACAATTGTTAAACTGTTTCAGAAACAAAAGTTAAGAATAATCAACGATTTCTGAAACCCTTGTTGTGAAGAGGTTTGGCCTTGCAAAATTTAAGTATAAATAGTCCTACGTCTGGTTTTGGGAAAGCATCTATTATCCCTTAACTTTGGGGGAGGCAAGAAAGTTTGTTTCCCCCAAAATTAAGCATTCAGCTATCAGCGGTCAGCCGTCAGCCATCAGCGGTCAGCCGTCAGCAGACGTAACTCATATTCAACAAATGGTTACCTGCTTTATTCAAAAGCACCGATCTAGTAGCGTGGCATAAGCTTAATGCTGATAGCTGAACGCGCACGGGTGCGCGTAGCGCTAATCGCTGTTCGCTGATAGCTAACACCCTAACTTGGGGACTAGGGGTGCGATATTATACCCAGAATCAGCAACGCCAAAGGGTTTAATTCTGTCTATTGCTTAAGTTTCTGTACAATTGCTACTCAACCCCCTAATTCTAAAATTGAAAGATTGGTTATGAATTTTTTCAGCCCTTTTCTACGTAGGGTCTTGATTGTTTTCTTTGTCTGTGTTTTTTTGTCCGTAAGCACATTTACTGGGGAAGCAGTTGCTGATACGAGCACAGAAGTAGCTACTGTTTGTCCGGAAACAATACCTAGAGATCCCAGGATTCGCTATAGCGCAACTAGCTGTGAAGGAAAAGAGAACCTCAAATCTTTCCAGAAAGCTCTCAAGATCATGAGAGAGATGAAATGTAAAGACCCACGCAGCTGGTATTACCAGAGTGCCATTCACTGGGTTCCTACCACACCTGAAAATACCTCAGGAATTCAAGAAGAGAATCCGCTGTGCCCCTTTTATTCCAAGTTTGGAGCATTTTTTAAGCCTCGAGAAGAACCTGAATCTGATACGTGCACAATAACACCAAAAGAAGAAAAATCAGAAGAAAGATTTTTTGGAAGAATTGCCTTGAGTGATTTGGCGGTCAATCCTGCCGCTCTTAAATTGCGTGCATCTTGGGATTCCTGTACCCATAAAGAAAATCATACCGGCATGAAGCCCGTAATTCACTTTTTGCCCTGGCACCGGCTTTATTTGTATCATTTCGAAAAAATTGTTCGAAAGTTGTCCGGTGATCCCAACTTCTCTCTTCCCTATTGGGACTATATCAGTTATTACGATACGAAACTCCCAGATCAACAACGGCTCACAATGCCCACAGAGTTTTACACCCCGAGCCAAGAGTACGAAAAAGATCCTACTACAGGCAACTCCCTCTATGAGTCAGGACGAGATCCTGAATTGAATAGGGGCGAACCCATGTCATATAAAGATGCATCCAAAGATTTATTTAATCCTTTGGAGGACCTCCATAAAGCGAAATTATTTTCGTTGTTTAGCCTAAGACTAGAGGATTCAATCCACGGCTTTATACATGTTTATGTTGGCGGTGGCTTTATGAAAGAAGATAGAGATAAATGTGGGAATTGTATTATCTTTAATCGAATCTTTAACCGACGTAATTTTGACGATAAAAAAACGGATAAATACGGAAATGTCACAATAGAAACAACAGAAAACAAATGCCAGCTTGGCTTAATGAGAAAGATTCCTAGCGCTGGCTTTGACCCCATCTTTTGGTTGCATCACGCCAACATCGACCGCCTGTGGGAGCAATGGAATAATGATATTCTTCCACCTCCCACGGGATGGAAGCAACCTTTTCCAAAACTATATGAAATATCTGAACAACTACCTAAATTATGGAAACATGTTCAGCCAAAGCAACTGGAGCGAGTTTCTTGGCCTTATCAATTTTTTGAACCCGACGGTGAGGTGATTTCCTACAGTATGAAGGAAGTCGTTGAAAATGTCTACAACATGGACTACAAGTACGACGATTATGACACTTATGGTTATGTTCCACGGCATGATTTGTTAAGAAGCTGGATAACAAGGTGGAGAAATTTGACATTTAGTGAAAAGCAAGAAGCTCAAGAATTACTGGAGCAGAAAAAATACCAAGAATTATTCGAATTACTGAATCCCAAACAATTCCTGGGTATCAATGACAATCGGGCAACGGTAAAAGGGAAAAAAGAGGAAGGGAAAGAGGCAGGAGAGTTTACTAACCTGAGGGTAGAGGTCGAACCTGAATTCGGCGATCAACTGAAATCCAATCAGTCAGGTCAACTGGAATCCAATGAGTCAGATCAACCCAACTATATGTTGGACGTAAATGTGCGATATCAGGAAGTACCCGAAGGCATCTACAGGGTCTATCTCAATCTGCCTGAGGACAAAGAAGCGAGGGAAACTGCTATTGATCTTGAAGAATACTTTGTGGGCACTATCTCTTTCTTCACATTAGATAGGGATCGTCCGACCTTAAAAATCTTTGACTTTGATATTACTGATGAGATCCTATCGCAATATCAAAACAAGGAATTAGACATCAATTCAGTTTCCATCTCGATTCGCAACGAGGGCAAATCTGTAAATGAAGATCTAAACATTGAAAGCATAGAAATTTACTCTATGAAGTAACTTGCCCTATTCCTTAACCCGATCTTTCTTAATCAACCTGAATTCGGGTTAAGGCGGAGGTGGCAAAATCCAGTCTAACTGAAGAGAAGGCTTCTTCGGCTGGTGGCAGTAACCAATAATCATCGATGTGACCGAAAAGTTCTTATAAACTAGACCTATGAGAAGCCCGATGCTGAGTGTTTAAAAAGCTTAAGCTGATCGGGCTTCTCCTTTTTTTGTAGGACTTACGCAAATCCCTCAATTTAACGCTACCTGTAGGGTGGGCAAGGTTTTGCCCACCCTACCCATGGATTCTGTGCGTAAGTCCTGTTTTGTTTATCCCTAACGTTTAGAATAACTGGACAGTAGGAATTTCTATGGTCGGTTGAGTGTTTGGATTACCCCTAATAAAAAAACACCCCGACCCTGCCTAGGGACGAGAATGTTCCAAACTGGCTGAATCACCAAAACTCAGCCAGTTAGAGAGTAGAGGAAATCTTAGTTGAACTGCGCCCTATGTTTGCAGGTGCCTGACAATGAGCTACAACCCTACAAACAACAGTGGCAACGGTCTGAATCTCTGCCCAAATGGAATGTCATGATTGATCCTATCTAATCCCTTGTTGGTAATGTGCAATCCTCAGGGCTTGGAGTATCTGGATTTCCTGTGATACAAACGTTCTGCATCATACCTTGATCCTCATGGTCAAGAATATGGCAGTGCAGCACAAATGTGCCAGGATACCTTTCATATTTGGTGCGCACCACAATTGTGTAGCGTGAGCTCCCATTACTGGGGCCTTTGATCCAAAGAGTGTCTTTCCATACACCCTTGAGTCCTCGATACTGCGGGTCTCCTCCATCAGTCGCATCAGGCAAGCTGACATCGTTGCCATTGTGGTCAATGATTTCAACGATTTGGAAAGGATTCACATGGATATGGAAAGGATGGCTGACAAAGCGTGACTCTAAAGTCCATTCATCGACAGTATCCAACTTTAGGATTCGAGGGATTTCCTCTGGATCGTAAGGTTGCGGGTCGTAAGGCTTGTTAATACCAATTCCATTACTCACCTGGAACTTAGTAGGAGTAGCGCTTGTGTCAATGTTAAAAGCGAGTTCCTGATGACCATTAATATCCCCATAATCTAAATTATTAAGGTCTTCATGATCGATGAATTTAGTCAGCATTAGATCATTGTTTAGATCAGCAACAACCTT
The DNA here is from genome assembly GCF_982860115.1 of Moorena sp. Taxonomy (NCBI): domain Bacteria; kingdom Bacillati; phylum Cyanobacteriota; class Cyanophyceae; order Coleofasciculales; family Coleofasciculaceae; genus Moorena; species Moorena sp. The sequence goes on along the minus strand of NZ_CEYLVT010000076.1, from coordinate 26,316 downwards.
GTCTTTAACCAAATGATCAACACTTAATTGATCAGCACGGACAACAAGATCATTCTTTAAGTAATCATGGATATCCTCCATTATACTTTGTCCACCCTGAACTTCGACTATCCCAAGCAATCGCCGAGTTCTTGCTTTCCCGGTAACGCCGTCTGATGCATTAGAAGCGCTATTGATCACACAATAGTTTCCTTGCTCTGGGAAAACCACAAGTGCATCCTTACGGTAGCCCGGTTGTAGAGTGGTTAAGGTGGTTTCAAAGGCTTTATCTCGAGTCAAACCATCATCAGCAATGACATGGTAAGGAATCGGAGCCTCTGTGCAAATTTGACTAATGAAACTGTCATTTTCAGTCGCTGGCAACGGATTAACAAAGAGAGATTTCTTTGATATTCCGGGTATTTTGCGAAATTCCAGGTTGATGGTGTCCCGTACCCCAGCATGGATCATCCGCCAACGCTGGATCTCGCCAGCCTCGGCAGAAAATTTAGGCCAAATCTCACCATTGATGCTGGTATAACGCCCCGATTCATCCCAGGTTCCAGGACCGAAAATGCTAATATCATCCTTCGGATCTTCCGTGTCGAAATCGTAGTCGTAAGTCTCAATTTCACCAATTTCATCTCTGTGACCATCACAATTCCAGATGTTTTCGGATCCTTCAGACTTAGGACAGTAATAGGGAATTTGCTGGAATACTAAAATGTTTTCAGTTACGTCTGAGCCTAGTAGAGTGTCAATGTCACCATTAGCCGTTTCGGTAGGCAAGCGATCACCGCGCACGATTAGAGCACCCGCCATGCCACTTGAGACTTGCAGTGCTGTGGAACCATGAACATGGGGATGGTACCAAAACGTACCTGCTGGATGCTCAGGGGGCAGTTTGTACTCGTATTTAAATGTGTCGTCACCAGGTTCAATTTTCGTCAAAACATTGTCGCTATTGCCATTTGGACTGACCCACCAACCGTGGGTGTGTAAATTTGTGGTATTGAAACAATGGGGTACATTAACATTATTAGGTGTTTCGGGGCAAGTGTCTTCTCCTTCTTCTTCTAACTCATTGTTCAGGTTGACGACGATTGTATCACCAGGTTTGGCTTCAATAGTTGGTCCTATATAGGGTCGATCTGAATCAGTATAATTGCTTTTGAAGTAGCGCAAAGATACATTGTCGTCTTTACAGGTTGCTGGGTTGTAGAGTGTGCCGTTAGTATAATAATCAACCGTGAGATCAATATTACCGTTCTCAGCCAAGGGAATTAAGGGTGGATTTTGGAAGTCGGGTAGATTATTAGTGCATTCCGTGTTTTTTGGTATTTGGGGTCGATTTGCTAAGCTGCCTTCTGCTGGTTCAGCTTGGGCGGGCTGTGCCGCGAGCATTGTGATCTGTGCTGATATAAAAAACGCAACAATAATGTTACGACAAGTTACCCAGAAGCGATCGCGACCCTCGCCAAAAATCTGGATACCAACAGTTTTTATGATTGGTATTAGGAATCTTTTATAGCACTTGTGATAGTGATGAGCTACAAATTTCTGGGGTTTAGGCAGCAGGGAGCAAGTAAGAGTTAAGAGGTAAAAAATATTGTCTACCTCATAGCCATGAGAAACCCTATGATTTCTCAATAACTTTTTGATCATGGTACTAATCGTCCTTAGGGTTATTGTCAATTCTGTAGATCTATTACAGAAATATTTTGTGGAATTGTTTTAACACAAACAATCACCATAGAAAGTATATAGCATTGAAAAAAAAAAGAGCACTAAAAAATATGACATTATGTCAAACTTTGTAAACAAAAGGATATTTGACCAAAAAAAACATTGCCTAATGGGACTTTAGCCGTCAGCTAATGGGCTACGGGCACGCTACTAGATCGGTGCTATCAGCGGTCAGCTTAAAACGAGTTATCCGGCTGAGGAATTGAACGGAGAGCATGTCACTTATGGACAGCATTTGTACTAAAGCTATAGCACCATCATGGGTTTTAGCTTGCTCTGAGCTACTATTTATAAATAGGTCATGAACAATCTTGCTAATTTTTTAGAACAGCAAAAAATGCTCCAAGCTCTTTCCTACTAATGCCCAGTCCCTGCTCCTAGGTTCCTGTTTAGATTCATCCTATGTTTACAACTCAAAAAAAAACCTATAGTAGATAGTTCATAGGTTCTGCAACGCAAGACCTGCTCCCAATTGAACGCACTCAAAGCCAAAGACTATGAATTACTGGCTTGGGCGTTCCCGTAGCGTGGCCGTTCCCGTAGCGTGGCCTAAAGGCCAAAAGGCCAGGCAACTGAGATGAAACGAATGTTACCTCTTTAATTTAAAAGCACCTCAAGTAGCGTGCCCGTAGCCCATTAGCTGACGGCTGAATGCTTACGCTTTACCGTTAGCTATCTGCCGTCAGCCGTCAGCCGTCAGCTTTTGGCTCACGGGTGCGCGTTCAGCTTATTATATTCAACAGCTGTTCGGGTAGCGTGTGCTTCGCACATAAGCTGTTCGGGTAGCCTGTGCTTCGCACATAAGCTGAATGCTTACGAAAAACTTTTCACTGTCTCGTTTAAACTGTCTCGTTTACTATGAAAACTGTTGTAATCACAGGAATTTCCGGCACCCTCGGCAGTGCGTTAGGTCAAGAGTACATCAATCGTGGTTGGCAAGTAGTTGGTGTCACCCGTCAAGAAACCCTCGAAGGTGACTTTTTCAATACATTGTGTGTGTCTCAACAACAAACCCTTGAGGATGCCCAAAAGTTGCTTGAGTATGACCCCGATGTGATTATCCTGAATGCAGGACAAATCGAAACTGAGGTAGGGGATGGAGGAGTGCCACTGGTTGAGATCGTAGAATCGATGAACCGTGTTAACTACAGTTGGCCAGCATTGGTAGCTCTCGAAGCAGCCAAGCTAAAGCGCGAGCGACCCCTGGATGTGGTTGCTATTGGTTCGATTGCAGATGGTAGCCCTTCTTGTTTTGGTCCAGTCTATCATTCTGGTAAAATCGCTTTGCACTATTACTGGTCAGGTGTTGGACCAATCGTTTACCACGCCAGCAATCATCAAATTCGCATGAGGCTTTACCGTCCTGGTGTGATCAGCGGTCCCTTGGCTTGGGCACCAGTAAACCGTCTCAATGAAAAAGGTTATAAAATCCGAGCTAACCGAGTCAATTCTGCTCCTCCTGCTGAAAAAGTGGCTAATACAATCGCCAGCTGGATTGAGAAAAACAAAGAATGGGTTGGAACTTATGATGAGCCTTTTAGCTTTAAAATATTCAAATACCTCTTTGCTTTGTTCCCCAATTTATTTTACAAACTACAGTTGTTTGGATGGCCTCGGGGCAGCAAATTCGTGTAACTAGGAAATAGGTAATTTCGGGAAGAGTTTGGGGAGGGTGGAGGTAACTATTAAGCTATAAGCTATCAGCGGTCAGCTATCAGCGGTCAGCTATCAGCTATCAGCGATCAATGGAAAGTGGATAGTGTTCATAATTTGTGGATTATTTCATAAACTACTACTATTTTTGATGTTAAACTTATATTCAAAATTCCAGGAAAATGAATTATTCTTAATCAAAGCTACTGAATTAGGAATCCTTAATTTCAGGATATTTGGTGATGTCGGAATGCTAAAGTAATGTTTGGCAATGTGTGAGCTATGAGCGTGTCGCTTATCAGCTATCAGCTATCAGCCAAAGGTCACGCTACGCGCATGGCCATAGGACGGGAACAGTTTATGGGTTAGGTGACAGCGTCGAAGCCTGTGCCACTATACTTGAGCTGCTTTTGAATAAAATAAGCTGACAGCTGACAGCTGACGGCTGTTCGCGTAGCGTGCGCGTAGCGCATATGCTTACAAAGTAATAAGTTTTTTGATGTCAGTTTTGAAGTGCAGGGGTAAAAGGTGTCAGAAACTATTCTCCAAGCAGCCACATTAGTTGATATCCTGCGCTACAGAGCAGTTAACCAGCCAGATGCGATCGCATATACCTTTTTGGTGGATGGAGAAACCGAACGGGTCACTCTGAGTTACCAACAGTTGGAGCAACAAGCCCAAGCGATCGCGTTTCACCTGCAATCAATATATTCCCCAGGAGAAACTGCCCTACTCCTTTATCCTCCTGGTCTAGACTATATTTGTGCATTTTTCGGGTGTTTGTACGCTGGGGTTGTAGCTGTCCCCGCTTATCCTCCTAGACCCAATCGCTCCCTTGTCCGTGTTCAGGGAATTGTCAAGGATTCCCTGGCAAGGGTAGCCCTAACTACCCAAGCAATCCTGTCTAATTTAGAGCGCAGGTTTACTCAGGCTCCAGAACTGAAGACACTGCAGTGGGTAGCCACAGAAAACATCAACGGCAACTTAGCTCAATCATGGCAGCAACCAGCTATAGATGGTAGCACCCTGGCTTTTCTACAATACACCTCTGGTTCAACCGCTCAGCCAAAGGGAGTGATGATTAGCCACAGCAATCTAGTCCATAATTCAGCTGCTATCTATAAGTATTTTGAGCACACCGACCAGAGCAGTGTGGTGAGTTGGTTGCCGATGTACCATGACATGGGTCTGATTGGTGGCATACTCCAACCTCTATACGGCGGTTTTCCAGCTACGCTCATGTCCCCGTTGATGTTTTTGCAAAGTCCAATCCGCTGGTTAAAAGCGATTTCCCACTATCGAGCCACCAGCAGTGGCGGACCAAACTTTGCTTACGACTTATGCGTACGCAAAATCAAGCCGGAACAACTAACAAACTTGGATTTGAGTAGTTGGGATATTGCCTTTAACGGAGCTGAGCCCATTAACTCCGCCATCTTGGAGCGGTTTGCCACTAAATTTGAGTCCTGTGGCTTCCGCCGAGAAGCATTCTACCCTTGCTATGGCATGGCTGAAGCCACCTTAATGGTTTCTGGTGGTCTCAAAAGCACTCCAATTGTCTTAAAAACAGTTGAGGGGGCAGCACTGGAGCAAAATCACGTTGTGCCAGCTAGTGTTGAGCAAGAAGGTACCCTTACCCTAGTAGGGTGTGGTCATAGTCTCCCAGACCAGCAGATTGTAATTATCCATCCTGAAACCTTGACCCCATGTGACCCAGGAAAAGTCGGAGAAATCTGGGTATCAGGACCAAGCATTGCCCAAGGTTACTGGAATCAACCGGCAGCAACAGAACAGAACTTTGGCGTAACCCTAGCATCGATGGGGCAGGAGTCATTTATGCGTACCGGTGACTTGGGATTCATGCTCAAAGGTGAATTATTTGTTACTGGTCGTCTCAAGGATCTGATCATTATCAATGGTCGTAACCACTATCCCCAAGATATTGAATGGACCGTAGAAAACACCCACTCCTTGCTCAGACCAACGTGTTCGGCAGGATTTTCGGTGAATATTGCTGGTGATGAACAGTTAGTGGTGATTGCTGAGGTAGAACGTAGCTATTGGAAATCGACTCGGGGAGCTGCTTCTGATCCTGGCAATGGTGCGAAAGACCATGCCCTTGATACCAAGGAGTTAATCCGGTTAATCCGACGAGCAGTATTACAACATCACGATTTGCAGGTTCATACTGCTCTGTTGCTCAAACCAGGTACTATTCCCAAAACATCTAGTGGTAAGATTCAGCGTCATGCCTGTCGCCAGAGTTTTCTAGCGGGAACTCTGGCTGTTATCAATGATAGGGATTAACTTTGAGTTTGAGGCTTGAGGCTTGAGGCACGCTTAACCTAAAAGATAACCCTATTGATAGTAGTCGATAGTAGTCGCAGTAAAGGTTAACAAATGTTTCTATTCCTTGTTGCCTTAACACCCCAGATGAGATTTTGTGTCCTAAACTGTACTTTCCTTGATAGAAATTAACAATTTTGTAACACTTTCGGATAGAATAAAGCATCAGTGGCCTTCGTTGGTAGTTGCATTAAATAGCTTATGTCGGAGAATTCCTGGTCAGAAAAAGCGCCAAGCCAAGAGCTGAACCAACTTGGCTCTATGCTGTCTAACTTGTCAGAGGAAGAGTTTGAAACTAGCTTATTTTTCCAGGGACTACAAGGACGCCGACGCAAAGCAGCTTTAGTGTTAACCATAGTGTGGTGCATGACAATAGCACTGCATTTGGTGTCTTGGGGGATCTGGGTCAGCTTGAGCTTAACAACGATCTTAGGAATTCATTCCCTACGATTATTGCTGGCTCAACCGTTAAAAACCCCTCAACCCTGTTTAGATCAGGAAAAAGACGATTTTCCCTTTGTGTCTCTGCTAGTAGCAGCAAAAAATGAAGAAACTGTCATCAGTAATTTAGTTAAATCTCTGTGTCAATTAGACTACCCGGAAAATCAGTATGAACTGTGGGTAATTGACGATTACAGTACTGACCAAACACCAGAAATCTTAGATAAGTTAGCAGCAACATACGACCAGTTGAAGGTACTGCACCGGGGTGCTAATGCTGGGGGCGGCAAATCAGGGGCACTTAATCAGGTACTTGGTTTAACCAAAGGCGAGATTGTAGCAGTATTTGATGCAGATGCTAAAGTTCCCAAAGATATGCTGCAGCGGGTGTTGCCCTTATTTAATAACCCGCAAGTGGGAGCAGTTCAGGTCAGAAAAGCGATCGCAAATGCACCACTGAATTTTTGGACACGAGGGCAAATGGCAGAAATGGCTCTCGACAGTTATTTCCAACAGCAACGTATTGCAGTTGGTGGGATTGGTGAATTGCGGGGCAATGGTCAGTTTGTTCGACGTTCCGCACTACAGCGTTGCGGTGCCTGGAATGAAGAAACCATCACCGATGACTTAGATTTAACCATTCGCCTACACCTCGATCAGTGGGATATTGGCTTTCTGAATTTTCCGCCAGTAGAAGAAGAAGGAGTGACCAGTGCGATCGCACTCTGGCATCAACGGAACCGTTGGGCAGAAGGAGGGTACCAGCGCTATCTCGATTACTGGCGTTTAATTGTAAGTAACCGCCTAGGTTTGCGGAAAACTCTAGATTTATTTACCTACTTGATCATCCAGTACTTTTTGCCCACTGCTGCTGTACCAGACTGTTTGATGGCTATTGCCCGTAACCGTCTACCTATTTTTAGCCCCATTACTGGCCTAACTGTCACAATATCAGTGATTGGGATGTTTGTCGGGCTGCGCCGCACCAATCAAAATCGACGATTACGTGTTTCTAACCTGTTGGTTCCTATGTTGCAGACCTTGAGGGGAAACCTTTATCTATTGCACTGGATGCTCGTGATGGCTGCTACTACCGCTCGGATGTCTGTGCGTCCTAAACGGTTGAAATGGGTGAAAACAGTTCATAGAGGTGGTAGCGAAGAATGAAGAATTAAGAATTAAGAATTAAGAATTAATTCCTGATAAAAATCCAACAGCTGTTTAGCTAACGCCTTATTTGTATACTGCTCCATTACCCGTGCATAACCCAAATTTCCTAATTTTTCAGCCAACTCTGGTTGCTTGATTAGCTGCTGTAAACAATGTCGTAACTCCGACTCATCTTTTTCAGGAAACACCAACCCAGCATCCCCAATCACATAGGGAATTTCTCCAGAATCGGAACCAATTACTGGTACTTTAGATGCCATCGCCTCAATCAGCACATGACCAAACTGTTCCTTCCAACCTACACTAGTTAAGGTTTTAAACTTATAATTAGTCTCTGATGGTAGCACCAGAGTATTCATCACATTAATATAACGAGGTACCTCGTCATGGGGAACACTCTCAATCCAAATTAATTTGTCTTTAATTCCCCACTCTGCCGCCTTTTCCATCAATATCGGCTTGAGGGGACCACGGCCTAGCAGCAGCCACTTCCACTCCATCCCAGATAACCCAGCTAGGGCTTTACCTAAAGTCAGTAATCCCTTCTCCTCTACAAACCGTCCCACAAATCCCACCACAAAGTCATTAGGTTGAATTCCCAACTGCTGTTTTAGCTCTGGCTGAGCTTGGGGAAGAAACAAGCTTTCATCTACCCCCAATTGCGGCATTACTTTAGCTGGTCCGTTATAACCATGTTGTCGCAGGATTTCTACCCCATCCTGATTCCCACAAATCAGTCCATCAGTATGACCCAGGTTATACCCTTCCAACACAGAGACCGGAAATTTTACTTGGTAGGGCAGATTCCACCAAGTAAAAAATAGGTTTTTTGCCTTCAGTCCCAATAGCTTATTCAGGGTAATAAATTGAGCATAACCTAATGCCTTAGCTCCCTGTTCCACTTGAATAATTTCGGGTCCAAACTGTTTCAATAAAGGGATAATATCTAGCCCAAAGGTCAGAAGCCCCTGATTATTTTCACTAAAGTTAGACACTGGTACCACCCGAAATGAACCTTCCTCACGGGGTTGGGTTTCAATGATGCGATTTTGGACACCACCAGGACGCCAGCGCCGGGGAACCACCACAGTTACCTCAATGTTAGGTTCTAACTGAGCGAGTGTTCGTAACTTCTCGCAGTTAAGGTCAACAATATACGAGTGACTAGCAACTAATATTTTCATGGGTAATTTTTTGAAAGTTAATGGTGGCAGGTTGAAGGTTGGAGGTTGAAGGTTGGAGGTTGAAGGTTGGAGGTTGAAGGTTGGAGGATTAAGGTTGCAGGTTGTTCGCCGTTGGTGTTCCGGTAGTATAAATCAGCTTGGTTGATGTAGGATTAATTACAATGGTGGGAGATCTCAGTTAAACTTAGCTATGGAAGCATTACAAAACGACTTAATACTAGTAAACCAAGAGCGGTAACCCTGGAAAATAAAAATGTATTTTTAGTTATTTATTTGCTTAAACTATACTTATATGTTTGGTTATAACAACACCATTAAATTTGAATTATTATGACTTTAAGCTCCTGAATTATGAAGCATAAATTTTAAATATTTTAATTAAAAATGCAAGAGTTTTTTAGGTTTAATTAATCGTAGTTTCAAGTTTTAAAAACTGGCTTCAACCTTTTAACCTTCAACCTTTTAACCTTCAAACTTTTAACCTTCAAACAACTAACCTACCCTACGGGAACGCCAAAGGCGAACAACCTTTTAAGGGTCTAGTCGAGTATAAATTTGACCATCATCCCAAATAGATTTGATGCGTGTACCAAGTGCTTTGAAAAATCCCAACATGTAGAAACCAGCGCGGGTAATAATTTTGATCGGGGAACCACTTTTATTACAAGGAGGATTCCCTAAGACGTGGCAATCAAATAGACGACCAAACAGCCGTAGCTGTTCACTAAGGGTAAGGTTTTTCATTCCCATCAGGAAATGGTTGTGATAAAAAGTCAACTGATACTCAAGCGATCGCGTACTAATATCATGACACCCCCCAGTTTCTTCCCCTAAATGGACTAAAGAAGCATCTGGGTCATACCAAATTTGATAACCAGTGCGGCGAAATCGCAAACAAAAATCCGACTCCTCACGAACCGCACTGCCCTGGAACTGTTCATCAAAGTGCAGCCCGTACTTGGTAAAAATTTCCCGGCGGAAAGACATATTGCAGCCTCGGGCTGATATCACCCGTTGAGGCTTCACGGTATGGACTAAGTCTATGTAATACCATGCAATGCCAGGGTCCATGGCCTCCTTAGGCAAGTCTTCAATGGTGTAAGAGGGAGTGGGGGAATCTGCTGCTGCTCCTTTCTCTGCTAACTTCATCCGGTCAAATACTCGTCCTGCTACTGCCCCAATCTCTGGGGATTGTTCATAGTTACGAGCGTGAGCAGTTAAATACCCCGGTGGCATCTTGATATCATCATCGATAAACACAATAATGTCCCCGGATGCCCGCCTTACCCCATAATTTCTTGCCCCAGGTAAACTCGCCCAATCAACCCGGAACCAGCGAATCTTACCAGTATTAGCCAGCTGCTCTAAATAGGATTGAATCTCTGGTTTGTGGTTTCGAGTTTGATCGACAACCAGTACCTCAAAAGCAGGGTAGTCTTGCTTCAGGACATCTTCCAAGGTATCCCGCAAAGGGTCTTCCCGTCCGTAAGTAGGGATAATTACAGAAATCATCGTCGTTGTTGTGAGTAATTTGTCCTTAAGCATTTAACTGCTAATGATGCCGACAACCGATAACAGTTTAACTAACATGCTATCCTTGGTCATCCGTGGTTTTATGGAAAATTTGAGAATTCTTAAGCTAATAGGTAAAACCAACAGAACCACCCATTGAAGCGTTCGCGTAGCGTGGCCAAAGGCCAATCGCATCTGCCAATTCTTGAAAGATAGACTAAAAAATAGCTCCCTGCTTGTCTGGTGGGCAGTGGCTGATGATAGCTTGACGGCTGCTAGCCAAGTTCTTTGATAGCCACTGCCCACCCTACGATTCCCGATTCCCGATTCCCGATTCCCGTTCCCCTCCTGGGAGGGGTTAGGGGTGGGTTCCGATTCCCTGTTCCGGTGATCCGCTGTTCCCTGTTCCCTAAAACTCGGAAATAACATTAGGATCTAAAATCATGAAACCATACACATCCTATGACACTGACTACTATCAATGGATAAACGAAACGGTAGAAAATCTCCGAAAGCGTAATTTTAGTGAAGTGGACTGGGAGAATTTAATTGAAGAAATTGAAAGCATGGGTAAAAGTGAAAAACGGGCCTTATTGAGTCTTTTAACCCGTCTTTTAGAACACCTGCTTAAACTGGCTTATTGGAAATCTGAACAAGAACGAAATAGGAATCATTGGGCAGCTGAAGTTGTTAACTTTCGCACCCAAATTAAAGCTATTATTGAGGATAGTCCTAGCCTTCGTAATCAACTGGAAACTTTCTACAACAAAACCTATCCCAGTGCTGTAAAATCTGTTTCTAAACTGTTTGTACTTCCTCCAGAAGCGGAAATTTATCTTACACAAGCTTTGGATGACGATTGGTTTCCCTAAAACCTTAGGGAACAGCGGATTTGGGAACAGCGGATCTGGCAAGAGTCATGCATGCAAGAGGCATGCATGCAAGAGGCAAGAGGCAAAAAATATTGTTTTCCTGATTAGGATGGAAAACCCTAGAGTTACGCCTGGTGGGCAGTGGCTAGGCTGTTTACCAATTTCGCGATTCTTCCCACTGCCCACCCTACCATTCTCCCCATCTCCCCACTTCCCACGTAACAAAACGTAAGAAAAAACCTATTGACACAGCCTGAGCCAACTCAATAAGCTAAACCACAGAAAGTTTAATTCTATGGAGATGAAACCATGCCCAAGAAAAAACTAACCCCCAAGCAGACTGCTCCTGTTTCTCGTAACGGGGTGGCAAGGCAAAATGAGGAGTCAGTCTCCGAGTCTCTCTCCCAGTACTGTGCGGCCCAAGTTAATAATGGCTATATATTTGTTCCTTTTGCAGGGGACGACGCGGAGTAGTCCCCTTAATTGACAACCATCTGATCAAAACGTCAAAACCCCTTTTTGCTCTCGGATGGCGCACGATTCGCCTGGATAAATTTCAGAGCTACCTGTGCTACTAACTCGTTTTCCGTTACCACGGGGGGCGTACTTGGCGGGCAGAAGTCCTGCCAGAAGGTTGAGTGGCACTGGAAACCTAGGTCTGACGGTCGAGAAGCTTGCTACCCCAGTGGTATTGTGGAGCAGGCTTCTTTTTGGCTTTATATCTTTGGCAAAAGCCTTGATATGAGAGGCGGCATGAATAGGAGTTGGGTGGGCATGCTGCCTGCCATGAATATTGATAACCGGCAAGATGCAGGTTCCACCAACATACAGCTTCAACCAACATATTTTACCTGACGTCGTTAACTCAAGCGTATCGGAGTAGTAAGAAGTTAGGGAGTAGGGAGTTCGGAGTGTGGGGTGATGGGGTGATGGGGTGATGGGGAGAAGAGGAGAGAAGAGGAGCAGGGAACAAGAATTATCAAAATTGATTTAGGATTGCTATTATCCAAGAAACTAAGTAGGGTGTGTTAGCCGATAGGCGTAACGCACCTGACTTTCCACCTGAACTATGAATGGTGTGTTAGCTGATAGCTGATAGCACCTCAATTATCGTGCGCGTAGCGCATTAGCTGATAGCTGATTAGCTGAATGCTTATGTAACGCACCACACTTTGCCGGTGAACAATAATGGTACAACTGACCCAGAAATTTCAAAGCTTTGACGAGTATTTATTATACAATGATAACTCTGAAAAATTCTATGAGTTATTTAATGGTGAGTTAATTGAAATGCCTCCAGAGTCGGGAGTTACTATTGAAATTGCTACGTTTTTATTGATTAGGTTTGCTTTACTTGTAGGTCATCGTAGAGTCCGGGGGCAAGGATTAGAATTAGAAGTTAGAGGTGAACCGAAAAACCGTTATCCGGATTTGACCATTATCCGAGAAGAGCATATTCAACAATTATCAAAGCGTAATACCATTCGCCTGTCGATGTCACCGCCTTTATTAGTGGTTGAAGTGGTTAGCCCTGGAGAATTACAACGAGAGCGAGACTATATTGCTAAGAGAATCCAATATCAAGATTGTGGGATTCCTGAATACTGGATTGTGGACCCGGAAAGTAAAACTATCTTGGTATTAGAATTAAAGGGTAATAATTATACAGAAGTTGGTAGATTTTCCGGTGATGATTTAGTGTTATCTCCTGGTTTTAAAGATATTAATTTAAAAGTGTCGGAAGTTTTTGATATATAGCAATTATTACTTGGATGAAGTACAAATTCTTGGGTTTTAGGGAATCGGGAATCGGAAATCGGGAATCGTCATTATAGTTAAGCTACAGGCAAAACGCTATAATTGGCTAATCAGACTTTTATCAGCAATAAAATTCTCCCCATCTCCCCATCTCCCCATCTCCCCATCCCCCTATCTCTCCATCTCCCCATCTCCCCATCTCCCCACTCTTCCCCTGTTCCCTGTTAAATAACAAGTAAAATAGAGCCGAAAATGATCACATCAACTGCCACAATTACTCGGGACCCCACTATTCCTCCTTTAGAAAATGGGGATCAACTAACCCTTGCTGAATTTGAGCTGCGCTATGGTGCTATGGCTGATTTGAAAAAAGCCGAATTAATTGAAGGAATTGTTTACATGGCATCTCCTGTACGAGCCAAAAAACATGGCAAACCCCATTCTCGGATTATGACATGGTTAGGAACCTATGAAGCAAGTAGGCCAGGAGTAGAAACACTGGATAACACAACTGTTCGGCTCAATGATGATAACGAAGTGCAACCTGATGCGTTATTGAGAATAGAACAAGATGGACAATCAATCATTACTGATGATGATTATGTAGAAGGTGCGCCGGAGTTAATAGTAGAAATTGCGGCTAGCAGTGTTTCTATTGATTTACACAAAAAATTAAATGTTTATCGCCGTAATGGAGTACAAGAGTATTTGGTATGGCGAGTTGATGATGGTGAATTTGATTGGTTTCGGTTAAGGGAAGGAAAATATAGTCAACTAGAAGCCAATACTGAAGGCATACTTTGTTCAGAAATCTTCCTGGGATTATGGTTAGATAAAGCTGCGTTATTAGCCGGAAACTTAGCCAAAGTTTTAGAAATATTGCAGCAGGGATTACAGAGTCAGCAGTAGGGAATCGGGAGTCGGGATTCTACTTAAGCTACAAGCAAAACGCTATAATTATCAAAATAATAGTTTGATCAGCAATAAAATTTTGTATTCTGCCCATCTCCCCATCTCCCCATCTCCCCACTCTTCCCCTGTTCCCTGTTAAATAACAAATAAAGTAGAGCCAAAAATGATCACATCAACTGCCACAATTACTCGGGACGCCACTATTCCTCCTTTAGAAAATGGGGATCAACTCACCCTTGTGGAATTTGAGCTGCGCTATTCCGCTATGGGTGATTTGAAAAAAGCCGAATTAATTGAAGGAATTGTTTACATGGCATCTCCCCTGAGAATTACACAACATGGTGAACCCCATGCTCAGATTATGTTGTGGTTAGGCTTCTACCAAACCTATACTCCTAACCTGCAATTAGGAGATAATTGTACTGTTAGGCTTGATCTTGATAATGAAGCTCAACCCGATGCACTGCTTAGACTGAAAGTAGGAGGACAATCTACAATTACTCAGGATGGCTATGTAGAAGGTGCGCCGGAGTTAATCGTAGAAATTGCAGCTAGTACTGTTTCTATTGATTTACACAAAAAATTAAATGTTTATCGCCGTAATGGGGTACAAGAGTATTTGGTATGGCGAGTTGATGATGGTGAATTTGATTGGTTTCGGTTAACTGAAGGGGAATATACTCAACTGGAACCCAATCCTGAGGGCATACTTTGTTCAGAAATTTTTACTGGATTATGGTTAGATAAAGCTGCGTTATTATCCGGAAATTTAGCGAAAGTTTTAGAAATATTGCAGCAGGGATTACAGAGTCAGGAGTAGGGAATCGGGAGTCGGGAATCGGGAGTCGGGAGTCGGGAGTCGGGAGTCGGGAATCTACTTAAGCTACAGGCAAAACGCTATCATCTCCCCATCTGGCCATCTCCCCATCTGGCCATCTCCCCATCTCCTTTCCCTGTTCCCTGTTCCCTGTTCCCGATTCCCTACTCCCTAACTATCTCTTTTTTAGTCAAACACATAGCTACTCCTTTTTCATAGTAGGCAACTTCATTAATAAATACTGGCCAAACCGTGGCGTCTTCTTCATAGTAAATTGTGGTACCATCGAAGGTCAGAAACATGGGGTCACCAGGATTGAGTTCTTGATAATCTCTGCCCTGGAGCTGAGGATGAATCATACCTTCTAGTTCACCAGCTTTGTTTCTGGGATAGTCAACTACTTTTAAATAGTGATAAATGGTTAGAGGATAAGTGTTTGATAATTTTTTACCGTTATTATAGTCTTCAATATAATCTAACGTGGCGTGAATTAATGCTTCAGTTTTCTGAAAAATATCGCCCTTGAGACTAGCTGGTGCAATGGGACCGACTTCAATAGAAAACCCGAAATTACATAGAGAATTTACAAAGGGATTTTCTGTACCTGGTTTAATGGCACTATATACTCTAACTAGGGGGTCAAGGGAACTCAGATAAGCAGCGAGTTGCAAATTAAAGGGGTCATTGTTGACGAGAATTATAGTAAACCCCATATTAGCACTGGTACTGTGCAAATCTAGAATAAAATCTACCTGGGACTTGCCTTTTGGCCCTAGGGTTTGAGCAATCTCTTTGGCTCGGGTTTGTTCTAGAAAAGAAAGCTCGGGATTTTCTAGGTCACTTTTAGCAAAGCAGCGGTTTAAGTCGGTATCAATATATCTCCTGGCGGCTTTAAAGGCTTGGGGATTACCTATTCTTGTCAAGGTTTCAAAACTAGGTCTAGTGATTAATTCTGGAAACTTATCAAATTTTTTTACCAGGTATACACCGGTAAATTCATTGCCGTGGGTTCCTCCTACAATGGCAACTTTGTTAATAGTTTTACGGTTGTTTGCTTGAGAATTACTCATGGATGGTTGGTATAGCAAAGGGAACAGGGAATCGGGAGTGTGGGGAGATGGGGAGATGGGGAGAAACGGGAGATGGGGAGATGGGGAGATGGTACATTCAATTTTATGGACGCCACTCCCGACTCCCGACTCCCTCGGTGCGCTTTCCAATGGGCGATTAAATCGCCCTTGGGTCGCACCGCTCC
>NZ_CEYLVT010000076.1:0-10571 GCF_982860115.1 Moorena sp. | reverse complement strand
GCGCTTTCCAATGGGCGATTAAATCGCCCTTGGGTCGCACCGCTCCCTATTCCCTCGGTGCGCTTTCCAATGGGCGATTAAATCGCCCTTGGGTCGCACCGCTCCCTATTCCCTACTGAGAGTAATCTTGACATCCTATCCTAGGAAAACGCAAACCTTTTATTGTTATCAGAAAAGTCCCATTACTAAACTTATGCTCTCAACTACTACCCATGCCCTGAAAGAATGGGCTGTTGCGGTTGATGCCTTAGAAGCGGGCAAAACAATTATGCTGTTACGCAAAGGCGGTATTCGTGAACAAGGCAACTGCTTTAGAGTGGCTCACCCCAAGGTTTTACTCTACCCTACCTATGAGCATCAAAAGCCTAATTTGCTTAAACCTGACTATGGTGAACAAGTGAAACCTGTGCCCTCAGGTTGGCATCCGGAAACTGTTCGGATTGGTAGCTGGGCGTCTATTACTGATATTTTGCCAGTAACGGAGCAATCAACTGTTGCTGCTCTGCTACCCTATCATATTTGGAATGAAGAATTTGTGAGTGAGCGTTGGAAGTGGAAGCCACGTCAACCTTTATATGTACTGCTGTTGCGTACTTATCAGTTACTTGAGCCTGTGATCACTCCCTACCACCAAGAGTACGGAGGCTGTCGCTCATGGATTGATTTAGTTGAACCGATTTCTTACGAGGGAGTTGTACCGGTTTGGAATGATGGTGAGTATATCGAACAAGTCAGAGAAATTCGTAGTCTGATCCAGGATTGATACTTTCTCCTCTGGCAGATCCGTTGGCTGTAGTTCGCATTTTCCTTTCTGCTGGGCAACAACCGACTCAGTGGCGAGGACGAGTTTATCCCACCAATAGTTGAAGTCCCCTGAGGGGGAAACCACGCTAATTGCTTCCCCCATTCCCCCCAGTGCGTGCAAAGCCATAAGTGGATAACCCCGAGAACAGCTTAATAGGTCTGTCCTATTTGATATCCTTCTAGGTAAACTGGACTGTCGCTAGCTTCGCTTTGTCTTTCCAGACCGGCTAGGAGTCCTTGATTGAATAAAACGTATTCGATTGTGTTTGGACTATAGGAATTGTATTGATAAACTAGGGTGGACACAGAGTAGGCTATATGATCAAAATTTCTAGACATAATGAATTTGCCTCCAATAGATAGATTGATAGAGCTGCGGTTTTAGGGGTGATAAGATTGTAAGTTGCAGCTATGCTTACAGAGTAATACGGGAAATATATCCGGGACATTACCCACGTGGGTGATTTTATAGTGGCTAAGGAATTGGCAAGGTATAGCAGAAGTCAGTTGTAAGTTGTAAGTTGTAAGTTGTAATTTGTAAGTTGTAATTTGTAAGTTGTCAGTGGTCAGTGGTCAGCGGTCAGCTTAAAATACGGGATTGACCTGTGGTCACCCTACGGGATGTTCCTTTGGAACCGCTTCGCGAACGCAAAAATCCAAAAATGCGATGTTCCTTTGGAACCGCTACGGGATGTTCCTTTGGAACCGCTACGGGATGTTCCTTTGGAACCGCTACGGGATGTTCCTTTGGAACCGCTACGCGATCGCAAAAATCCAAAGGACGGGAACCAAAGGAGCTGAAGAAGTCTGGCTATTGATCATAATTGGCTCAATACTCTATAAAATAATCTCTGTGCCGTTTGTGCCAGAGTGATATGCCCACTAATTCCTCGACCTCCTTTTCCCCAGAAGAGATTGCTGCTGAAGGCTTAACCCCTTCTGAATATGAAGAAATTGTCCAGCGCCTAGGGCGTCATCCCAATAAAGCTGAACTGGGAATGTTCGGTGTGATGTGGTCGGAACATTGCTGCTACAAGAACTCCCGTCCTCTACTGAAGCAATTTCCCACAGAAGGAAAACGTATTCTAGTTGGTCCTGGAGAAAATGCTGGTGTTGTAGACTTGGGTGATGGGCTACAACTGGCATTTAAAATTGAATCCCACAATCACCCCTCAGCGGTAGAACCGTTTCAAGGAGCTGCTACCGGAGTAGGGGGTATTCTACGGGATATTTTTACCATGGGAGCTCGCCCAATTGCGGTCTTAAACTCTCTACGCTTTGGGACTTTGGATAATGCCAACACTAGACGATTGTTTAATGGGGTAGTAGCAGGAATCAGTCACTATGGCAATTGCGTGGGTGTCCCTACAGTAGGGGGAGAAGTTTACTTTGACCGGGCATACACTGGTAATCCCTTGGTCAATGTCATGGCCTTGGGACTGATGGAAACCCCGGAAATTGTTACCTCTGGAGCCTCTGGGGTTGGAAATCCTGTGCTCTATGTCGGGTCCACTACCGGTAGAGATGGCATGGGAGGGGCAAGTTTTGCTAGTGCGGAACTTACGGATCAATCCCTAGATGACCGCCCAGCGGTGCAAGTGGGGGACCCGTTTATAGAAAAGTCTCTAATTGAAGCCTGTCTTGAGGCATTCCAAACCGGTGCAGTAGTGGCTGCTCAAGATATGGGAGCGGCTGGCATAACCTGTTCAACCTCAGAAATGGCAGCTAAAGGGGGCTTGGGTATTGAGTTCGATTTAGACCTGGTGCCAGCGCGAGAAACCGGTATGGTGCCTTATGAATACTTACTGTCGGAATCCCAAGAACGAATGCTGTTTGTTGCCCACAAGGGTCGAGAACAAGAACTGATAGATATTTTCCACCGTTGGGGACTCCATGCTGTGGTAGCAGGTACGGTAATCGAAGAACCTTTGGTCAGGATTTTGTTTAAAGGAGAGGTAGCAGCAGAAATCCCAGCTACTGCTCTAGCCGATAATACTCCAATTTATCAGCGGGAGCTATTGACAGAACCACCAGACTATGCATTGAAGGCTTGGGAATGGCATGAGGAATCCCTCCCTCCCTGTAATGTTAAAGGTATTGACATTAACGGCAAACATCACACTTGGAATGACATCCTAGGTCAACTCCTAGATACTCCAACTATTGCGTCGAAACGTTGGGTTTATCGCCAGTACGACCACCAAGTCCAGAACAATACCTTAATTTTGCCAGGAAACGCTGATGCTGCGGTGATTCGGTTACGCCCACAAGGGTTGAATGTTGAAAGGTTGAATGTTGAACAAGAGTTGAAAGTTGAACAAGAGTTGAAAGTTGAAGGTTCAACTAAAACTAACCTTCAACTTTCAACCCTTCAACCTGTAACCTCGTCTGGTGGTGTGGCGGCAACTGTGGATTGTAATTCCCGTTATGTTTATCTTGACCCCTATGAAGGGGCAAAGGCTGTGGTAGCAGAAGCAGCACGGAATCTGAGCTGTGTGGGTGCAGAACCTTTGGCAGTGACGGATAATCTGAATTTTGGTTCTCCTGAAAAGCCTGTGGGTTACTGGCAACTGGCTTCGGCTTGTGCAGGAATAGCAGAGGCTTGCCGGGAAATGGGCACTCCTGTGACTGGGGGGAATGTTTCCTTGTATAACGAAACCATTGATAGTGACGGGAATCCTGAGTCGATTTACCCTACCCCAGTTGTGGGAATGGTGGGATTAATTGCTGATATTACTAAAACCTGTGGTCAAGGTTGGCAAGCTGAAGGGGATGTAATCTATTTATTAGGATTGGGGACTAAATACTGGGACAATAGTCAATCCCAAACTAAATCCCAAATTACATTAGGTGCGTCCGAGTATCTGGCAACGATTCATGGCATAGTTGCGGGCAAGCCACCAGTAGTGGATTTTGATTTAGAGGGTCGTATCCAAACGGTAACGCGAGAGGGTATCGGTCAAGGTTGGGTAAATTCTGCTCATGACTGTGCTGAAGGGGGATTAGTGGTAGCTTTGGCTGAATCCTGCATCGCAGGTAAGTTGGGGGCAGAAATTACTCTAGGCTATAGCTCCGAGTCCTTAGACCTGCGCTGGGATCAGGTGCTATTTGGTGAGGGGGGGAGTCGGATTCTGGTTTCTGTGAGTCCTCAACACCAAACAAGTTGGGAATCTTATCTACAGCAACAGTTGGGGGATGAAGGATATTGGCAACAACTGGGTGTTGTTCAAGGGGAAAATACTGGTTTACGAGTACTGGTGGGAAATGGTCAGTCTGTGATTGAGGTGACAGTTCAGGAGATGTGTGATTTTTGGGAGAATGGGATTGAAAGGCGTTTGAGGGTTTAGAAGGGAATCGGGAATCGGGAATCGGGAATCGGGAAACAATCTTGTGTACGTTATTATTATGAGAACCGGTTTAGGGATGTTTCTTTGCAACCGCTTTGCGATCGCTAAAAGCGATCGCGTCTGCAACGTTTTTTAAAAATGTTAAACAGGAATTGGCTGGATAGGGATTGGCTGACAAGGGCTTTGCTAAGATAGCATAATTCAGCTTGATCATACTCAATGACCAATCCAAGAGCCGCTGATCGATAATCCCTGGAAAGAAGCGCTTTCCATCTATTTTGAATCCTTCATGGCATTCTTTTTTCCCGAGATTGACCGTAACATTGACTGGGAAAAAGGCTATGAATTTCTTGATACAGAATTCCAACAGGTGGCTCGAGATGCAGAAATTGGCAGCAGGGAAGCCGATAAACTGGTCAAAGTTTGGCGACAAGACGGTGAAGAAACGTGGGTACTGATTCATGTGGAAGTACAGAGTCAGGCTCAGTCAGTCTTTGCGGAAAGGATGTACGTCTACAACTATCGCATCTTTGATATGTATCGACGGAAGGTAGTCAGTTTAGCTGTTCTCGCTGATGATGAAGAGTCTTGGCGACCAAGTGAATACAATTACGAGATTTGGGGTTGTCGAGTTTTATTGCAGTTTCCAGTAGCTAAGCTGTTAGATTATCAGCTGTCTAAACTAGAACAAAGCACTAATCCTTTTGCTGTGATTGTGGCTGCACATCGCACCACTCAGCAAACTGTTCAAAATCCCGAGGGACGGTATCAGGGCAAATTAAGCATTGCCAAGAGTCTTTATCAACGAGGGTATAGTAGACAAGATATCCTAGAATTATTCCGGCTCATCGACTGGATGATGACATTACCGGATAGCTTTCAGATTGGGTTTAAACAGCAAGTCAGACGTTTTGAGGAAGAAAGCACAATGCCCTATGTTACCAGTATAGAGCGCCTTGCTCGTAAAGAGGGGATGGAAGAAGGCATTCTCCAAACTAGTCGAGAGACTCTTTTGGAAGTCCTTCGGGTACGATTTGAGGATGTGCCAAGGGAGTTGGTTGAGAAAATTAACCAGATTGAGTCGGTCTCTGTGTTGAAAACCTTACTTCGACAAGGAATTACTATTGCTTCTGTTGAAGAGTTTCAGGGTTGCCTTGACCAATTGTTATCTGTTGATCAGGAACAGGAGGAAGGTTGAATAGGAGGTATCTTTAATTATTTTCCCCGATTCCCGATTCCCGATTCCCGATTCCCGATTCCCTTAATTTTATGGATAATGATATTGTTTTGTTTCTAGCTACTGTTGGTTTACTGATCCTGTATCTGGTATTTTCTGCCCTAACTGAGATGGGTACTAAGTTCCCTTGGAAGAAATAGTTGATGGGTTTTTCCAAAACCTTTAATACTCAACCGTCAACCGTCAAGAATCTGAACACTATAACAGAGGTCAAGCCATGGTTGCACCCCTATCTTCTGCGACTAAACTAGACGTCATCTACCCCGAACGTGATGGAAAACCGATGTCAGACAACACTAAACAGTTTCGCTGGATTGTCACCATTCAAGGCGGTTTAGATGCCCTGTTTCAGGATGACCCTAATGTCTTGGTGGTAGGAGACTTACTGTGGTATCCCGTAGAAGGCAATAATAAAATTTGTACTGCTCCTGATGGGATGGTGATCTTTGGTAGACCCAAAGGTGATCGTAGTTCCTATCTACAGTGGAAAGAAGATAATATCCCCCCACAAGTGGTGTTTGAGATACTCTCTCCAGGAAACACCCTCACCGAAATGGCCAAAAAACTGGCATTTTATGACCGCTATGGGGTTGAAGAGTATTATCTCTATGACCCAGATAAAGTGGACTTGAGTGGCTGGTTGCGTAATCAGGGTAAGTTAGAGGTGATTGACTCGATCAGCGATTGGGTGAGTCCGAGATTGGGGATTCGGTTTGATATGAGTGGTACACAACTCCAGATCTATCGACCGGATGGCAAGCCCTTTGCTACCTATATTGAGTTAGCCCAAGGGAAGCAAGAAGCTGAATCGAGAGCAGAGCAAGCTGAAGCCTTGTTGGCTCAGGAACGACAACAGATGCAAGCCCTTTTAGCCAAATTGCAGGAAAAAGGGATCGAGCTGGAATAGCTTGAATTCACCTGGATAATTCACCAGTTCCTAAACTTCCTCGCTTGTTCTGTTCCCGCTCAATTGCTTCAAATAAAGCACGAAAATTTCCTTCTCCAAAGCCCTTGGCCTGAAAGCGGCGCTCAATCACTTCAAAAAAGAAAGTAGGCTTGCCAAAAATGGGCTGGGTGAAGGTTTGAAGTAACAAAGCTTGGGAAAACTCTTGCTGCCAATCTACTAAAATTTGTCTGCTAGCAATTTCTTCCCATTCTGCTGGTGGTAAAGGTAAATTAGAGCTGCCTGGTCTTTGCCGCAACTGGCTGTAGTAGCTGGGAGGAACTTCAATAAACGGCAAACCTCGACCACGGAGTTGCGCGATCGCTTCTACTATATTGCTAGTTCTAAGAGCAATATGCTGGATTCCTGCTCCACCATTGAAATCTAGAAATTCCTGAATCTGGGAATTAGCAGACGTTGGTTCATTGATCGGCAACTGGACTTCACCAGTGGGATCAACCATGACCTGAGAGTATAAACCAGACTTTTGTGTTTTAATAGAAAATATTTGTTGTGGGCAAAATCCCAGCACTTGTTGATACCAATTTACTGCCCGTTCTAACTCACCAGCCGGTACATTAAGTACTACATGATCAATGGTGGTAAACATGGTCTGAAGATTTTTATTTCCCTGGTTTCCCTCTCTACTCAGGGAGGGTAGGTTACCATCAGCAGTTTTCGTGATCCAGTTCAACTGAGCTGGGAAAAAGGATTCCTCACAGAAGCCATCCCGCTCCACCAGGGTATGAACCACAGAACCCCAGGAGGGGATTTTACTCCACTTGAGCCGTCCGTGTCTTTGACATTGCTCCTGAGGTGACTGTATCACCTGGTTTCCCTGAGCGGACGCATTCTCAATCACCGCTTCCAGGTCTTCTACTAGAAAAGCGATGTCAGCCACCCCAGGAGGATGTAGACGCAAAAACTCAGCAATAGGACTTGCTGATGTCAGAGCTGAAGAGATAACAAACGTGATTGAGCCACTTTTGACAACTTCCGTGTAGGTATGGTGACTACTGCCACTAGCGACCCGTTGAAAGCCAAGAGTCTGGACTAACCAATCACAAAAAACTGTAGCATCTTCAACATAGAAGTGAACATGATCAATTTTCATGGTTAAATCCAGTTCAAGAGATTGTAATCTTTTTAATTTTGCTCTTGTTAGAAGATTAAACCAATTTGCAGTAGGGAAAAGAGGATTACAGATATTTTACATATCTGAGTGGTTAACTCATGGCATTTTCAGCTGATCTGACTTTTATCACTCCCCACACCTACCACACCTCCCATACTCCCGTCTCTTTGCCGATTCCCGATTCCCGATTCCCGATTTCCGATTCCCGATTCCCGTTCCCCTCCTGGGAGGGGTTAGGGGTGGGTTCCGATTCCCGATTCCCCACAACTAAGCACTAATCAGATGGCCGATTTGCTTTGCGATCGCTTTTAGCGGAAGCGAAGCTTCATCGCATCTGCTGGTAACACCTCTAACGAAGACATCTGCATTGTTCCAGCCAGATAGTTGCTCTGATGCTTAGCCACTACCTGGCTCAACGGATCTAGGAGTGTGTGATCGTCCCGTAACGCTTCAGTAAGTGACTCCTGAGTGATGACCAGAATTTCAGTCTCCATGGCAGCAGTGATGGTAACCTTTGGCAAGGGTTTACCTAAAAAAAGAGTCATCTCACCGAAGAAGTCTCCGGCTTGTAACTGTTCCACAGGAAATGGAGGGGAGTACTTGAGAAATTCCTGCCGTTGCTCAAGATCGTGAATCTCTGCTGCTAACAGTTGGTAAAGCCAGTAGAGAGACGATGTCTGCTGTGCCGCCTCATGGGCTACAGAAAAAGCAGTAGGACCGATGTAGTGAGCTAGCTGATAGCCAAGCCTTTCAATCACCTGTTGATCTAATGGAGTAGGGGGTTGGGCTTTCGGTCTATGACTGAATGCTTTGACTGTAGTCTTGCCCAAGGTCATAACCACCTGTTGCTCTACCTCTAGGCAGCCTTTAACCACAATAAACATAGCGTCTTGGGGCAGATTTTTACTACTGAGGGTTTCACCAGCATCAAATAGTAGAGGCTTGGTATATTCGATCAGGATTTTCTGCGCCCCAAGGCTGAAGTGGCGGAAGAATTCAATGGAGCTGAGGAGTTTTAGGTGCTGCTTGTGGGAGGGGATAATATACCTAGGACTTAATCCTTCACGGTGTAACCCATACCAGACTCGGCGTAAGAGTTCGCGATCGGTGTGTAGCGGAGCAATGTTGTAGTTTTTAGGAAAGTATAAAAGTTTGTAAGTGATAAACAGCCCTGGATCCGCTAAATCATATTCCCACATCCTGACTTGAATCGGTTTGTCAAGGTTAATGTTAGGGTGGGGCTGATTCAGGACTGCTTCATAGGCAGCATCAATGACTTGTTGGGGGGGAGAAGCAGCAGGAACTAAAAATTCCACAGAGCGCATCACTGGTTGTACCGTGGATGTCTTAGTGGGAATCACCGTAAGTAAGTCATCTGACATTAACCCATTAGGAATGTAAGTCATTTCACCAGTACACCGACGTATCGCTATCGAGCGCCAGGTGATCGACTCGATTACGCCCTCTACATCACGGATAATCACTCGGTCACCAATTTGAAAGGGTTGGTCAATGCGTAGGGCTACCCCTGAAAAGAAGTTGCCTAAAGTAGACTGTAGAGCAAAGCCGATCACTGCTGTGATTAATGCTGAGGTGGTAAAGACGGCTGCAATGTTTTCCCCCAGTATTTCTAAGATCAAAACCGAGCAAACTGCATAGAAGAAGAGTGAAATAACCAGCTTGAGCAAGGCTGAGGGTTGTTTACCTTGGGAGCGGGCAAACCAAACATCAACTACGAGAAAGGAAAGAAAATTAACGATCACTACACTACCACAGATCAATACCGTAATCTGTAGGTACTTCACTATCGAGTCTGATACCAGGTCTGGGTTGCTACTCACAAAGGTATAGGCTAAAAGCAACAGACCGGTGAGGCCGAGAATACTTAAGTGTTTTGCAGTCATTTCGGGTTAGAGATATCGTCAGAATGACTTGAGGGTAAGTTGCAGTTTGACAGGGCTTTACTCAAGCTGATCAGCAATCTATTGATGGATTGGCTGAGCTTGCCAATTTCATCAGAGCGATCATCTGGTAATTGCGAACCTTCCACCTTTCTCAGGCTGATTTCCTCCACCAAGTGAGCAATGCTGTTGAGGGGATTAACTACCCAGCGCCTGACGATTAGACTGACTGTGGTGTAAGCGATTAAGAAAATGCTGGCTAGGAGCAATAAGAATGAAAAAATAGCCTGTCGCGCTTGTTTCTCCGGCATTGACGTAGGCACAGAGAGCAACCTGATCCCAACAATCTCATTTAGCTTCCAATCAAAGCCCCTGGCATCACCATAGGTTTTAATCAACGCTGGGGGAGCATCGTCTGGGCTGCCGTGACATTGCAAACAGCTTTGGGACTTAATCTGGATCGGTTGGGCAACGTAGACACTTTTGAGTCCTTGCTTGGTAGAGCGCTGCCCAATAATTTCCTTGAGATTGGGGTGAGTGATAAATTCTCGAATCAGCTCCACTTGCCATCCCTCAGCCAGATCTTTGAGGTTGGTGGGGTTAAGCGCCCGCTCGACATAGGTATAGCCGTCATAGTCCTGGTTCAGACCCTTGAACAATTGTTGAGCGGCATAGGAGGGCACAGTTTGGGGAAGGAACTCTTCTGTTTCCAGTTCTCCGAGCAACGGTCGAACTTGATCAGTAGTGTAGTCCCTAGCCGCCACTGCTGTACTCAAGAGCACTTCCGCAGTATGAACAACTTCCTTACGAGCATGTTGCTGTTCTACAGCATAGGTGATCAATCCAGCTATGATCCAGCCGCATAAGAAAATGACTAGTATTACTAATTCCAGTCTTGTTTGTAGTTTCATCCTTAAAGGTATAGGAAAGGGAGCAGGGACTTCGGAGCTGGGAGCAGGTTAGTAGGTTTTATCGTTATTTTAGTTAAAGTTAATCCTATAGACTTCAGTATTTTCCCTAATATGTTGATTTAGAATGAAGAATTTAGAATGAAGAATTTAGAATGAAGAATGAAGAATTTAGAATGAAGAATGAAGAATTTAGAATTTAGAATGAAGAATTTAGAATTTAGAATGAAGAATTTAGAATGAAGAATTTAGAATTAAATTCGCCACGGGTGGCACCTCTTGATGCAGCGCATCCC